>JBEICW010000378.1:0-3706 GCA_040383785.1 Ignavibacteria bacterium
AGTTCGTGGGCATAATCAAACCAAACGGATTTTATCAATGCGTATTTCATTTCAAACTTTACGCCATCTACAATTCTATTATACTCAACTACTTTTTCAAGTATTTCTGGTCTAATTTGGTAAGTATGCTTAAAAATGTCAAATTTATCTTTATATTTTTCAACTATTGCTTTTGCTTTTGGTGCATCTGTTTGGAAAGCTTTTTCAATACCATTTGATAAATCAAAATACTTAAAATATGCAAGATTTCTGAATGCATCAAAATCTTCACCTTCAAAAGCATCAATTATAGTCTTGCAGTTTTTGTAATAGCCAATTCTTTCATTATATTCGAGATATAAATCCGGTTCTAATAGTTTAAATCCAGCATTAACTATATTTTTGATATGTTTTTTTAACATCAAACTATTATCAACTGTTTCTAAAATGTCGTCTCTATTGATAATATTTGAGATAAACTCTTTGTCGTCTTTGAAGTCTGGAAATAATTTTAAAGCGTATTCATTAATTGTATCTAAGAATGAACAAATTAGCAAAAATTGTGTCTCTTGATGATTATGTAATCGAATTAGGTAATTAAATCCAGAAACATAAAAGTTCATTATTTCATCATCTGAACTTCCATTTTTAATTGCAGAAATCAATAGTTCAAAAAGATACGGATTTGCTCCGGTATAATCAAATACTTCATTTGTAGTGATTTCGTCTTGTAAATTTTCTAATTTTAATCTTTCTTCTATCACTTTATGGTGCAAATGAACAAACTTATAATAATCACAAAGTCTGTGGCTAAATCTTACTGGTGCACTCGAATCTCTAAATGTAATTATAAATCTAATGTCCAATAAATCATTCAAATTAAAGTTATTTTCTTCATTTACTTCCAAATAACCCAAATCGCCAATTTTATTGTGATTGATAAATTCTAAAATGTTAGTAATAAACTTAAATGCTTTGATTTGAACCAAATCCGTATTATCGATTGCTAAAATCAACTTTTTCTTTAAATTTTCAACTTTTAGAATTTCAGTATTAAATTTATAACTTATTTCGCTGTCAATTATTTGCAATAAATCAAATAACCACGCATTGTAAATTCTTGATTCTATTCCTTTAAGTTCATTTATAGTTTGTTTGCTTTTTTCGTCATATTTAGAAGTATCAAGTGAGTTTAGTTGCTCAAAATCAAATGGTTCGTTATTTGTAAGCGAATAGAATAAATATCTTAATTTCAATACTTCAGACTTTTCCCAGTCAAATTGGGCGTTAGATTTGGTATCGATAGCAGTAAGTAAATAAATAACCAAATCAAAAGTATTTTCAATATTTGTAAAATCATCTAAAAGTAAACTTATATCAAATAACTGATTAATTTCTTCATCATTTAATAAATTATTAATCAGAGTTGATTTTCCTGTTCCAAATTCACCAGTAAATACAGAAATAGGTTTATCTGAATATTTACCCAAAAATGTTTGTTTTATTACTTTGTATATTTGCTGATTATATATCAATATTCTCTACTTTTTTTGTTTGTTCTTTTTTCTAAGTTTTTCTTTTTAATTATTTAAAATACTCAAACTGCACAAAAAGTTTATTACCATTTTCTACTTTTTGATAATCCACAAATTTGGATAATTCTTTAATCAAAAATACTCCTCTACCACCTGATTTTAAAATGTTTTCGGGCAATCTTGGATCCACAACTTGCTGTATATCATATCCATCACCTTGGTCATGGATTTCTATTTCTATCAAAAAGCCATTTTTATACTGCTGATATACAAAAATATCAACATTTACATCTTTGTCAGAAATATAGTTATTACCGTGTTTTACAGCGTTATTAAAACCTTCTGTAATGATAATTACCAAATTATGAAAAGTATCTTCATCTATATTTAATATTTCCCTAAGAGCAAAGATGTCAGGTTCTAAATCCCTAATTACTCCCTTAAAACTTTTGAAAGTTTTAGAATAACTATAAATTGGGCTTAATTTATTATTAAGTTGCGTTTCAAGATCCGTATTTGAAGAAATATTATTTTTTAGATTTTCTGACATTAATTTGTTACTAATACAAGGTACATAATGCTAAGTTACTAAATAAAATTAAATACTACTAAAATTTATATAACAAAATTAAACATTTTTTTTATAAAAATATATTTGTTTTCAAAAACAAATTAGGAATTTGGCTCAAACTATCTTTTATATATCTAAATTCATACCAACCATTAAAACTCACGCTATTTTCATCATCAAAATAATAGATTATAAATGTTTCTGGTGCAATCGACCTTTGAGTAAAGTTTGGTAAATTAAAATTTGCCGACAATTGCTGCAAGTTATTTTGTTCTAATTTAAAATATCTAAGCCCAAAACCATATACTAAATTGCTTTTCACATTGTAATCATTAGTATTATCAAATTGAGAATAATAGTCTATTTGTTTATTTTTTGTAGAATCAGGATTTATAATTGAATTATTCTGTGATTCATAATTACTCAAATTGTTATAATTATTATTCATTTCATTAAACGAGCCTACTTGAGAGTTATTTAATGTTAAAATTGTTTTAAATTGATTAATCTCTCTATTTCCTACAACGAACATAAGTTTAAACAGTTGCTCAAGGTTGCTATTTTGTGGCAATTCAGCAAATGATTTGTTAAAAAATACACCTCTTTCAAAGTACCTATAAAAAATGCTAAAATCTATTTGATATTTATGATTTAGTTTGATATTTATCGAATCTCGGTAAGCTAATTGTCTAAAACTAAAACTTCTAATTCCGCTTGTAATCTCTTCAAAATCATAAATAGTATAGTTTGCTGTTAAATCAAATTCTGGCTTAAAGCTAATGTATTCATTTTTAAATCTTACTGATGGGGTTAATTTTAGAATTTTATTTTCATTATTCAATGCACTTCTTGATGCTTTAAGGAAGACAAGATGATTATATAAATATTCAAATTTAAGATTAAAGTTAAAATTATCATTGTACTTTTTTCCATAAGAGATTGAAAGATTTTGGTTTAGCTCATCTCTTTCATCGTTATTCTGCTCGCTGGGAGTATCATATCTCAGCAAAGATGCTGCAAAGTTAAATGATACTGTATCGGTAGAAGTTAAATTGTAAAATGACGAGGAATTTATTCGAGTTTGAAAGCTGATATTATCCCTTTGATTTTCTTGATTACGCAATATATTCAAGTCTGTATCTAATAAATCAAATTCTTTTGATGTGATATTTTTTTCATTTCTATTCAATAGAAATATTGAGAAATTCTGCTTAAAATTTTCATAATTCATCACCAAACTATAGTTCAAATTAATTATATCTTCATTAAGTTTTCGTTTTACACCTGTTAGAGTGTTTGTCCCCAAAAAATCATTAAACTTTTTATCTACAGTTTGGCGTTCTAAATTAAATATTAGATTGTTATATATTTTGTCGCTGATTGGAAAAGAAAGCCCCATACTTGCTCCAATTCTATCTTCTATCCTATTTTCAATTAGTCTTCCATTTTCTACATTCACAAATTGCGACAGTAAATCTCTTTCTAAATTTCTATATTTAAAATTTATATCAAATGAGTTATTATTATCTGAAAAGCTAATCACATTAGTCTCAAAATCTAATACATTAAATTTTCTATCTTCTCCCAATTTAATTCTTTCGGTATTTAACTTGGAATTAAG
>JBEICW010000379.1:0-3696 GCA_040383785.1 Ignavibacteria bacterium
AAAAACATTTTTATTAACACTAACTTTGTTTTTGTATTTTTAAATTCAATAATTTATGAAAAACTATTTTTTAATATGACATTTTTAACAAAATAAAATGCTTTTTATATATTTTTAACAATGTTAATTTGTAATTTTTCTTTCAAAAAATCAAGATATTTAATTTTCAACACAAACTTTTTTTTCTTGCATTTTTTAAGTTTATATATTTTCAACAAGTTACAAGATTTTGGCTCGGTTTTGTGTTTTTGCGTTTGTAAGTTATTGATTATATATTACTTACAAATTGATTAAAAATCAACTTATTTTTAACTATTTTTTATAATTCACTACAAGACAAGTAGTTAAAGATTTGAATAAAATTTTATTATTTTTCTTGTAAAAAATGATTTTTTTCCGAGATTTTTGCTTAAATTTTTACTTTTTTTTGATAATGTTGAAAAAGGTATTTTTTTTGATTGTTTTCAACTGTTAAAAAGTAACGTTTTTTGTCTGATTATTAACATCCAAACTAAATTTTTGTTATTTATAGTGATTAAAAAACAAATTAAACTTTTAAATAATATTTAACCATTATCAGAAACAATATTTAAATCAATTTAAAAAACGATTTTAAAAAAAATATTAAACAATTCAATTATGCCAATTTATAATCAATTTAAAACAAATAATTACCTATTTTTAATTTTAATAATTTTAGGTATAAGTATAAATTTTCAATTTTCTAATGCTCAATTAATCAATAGATGGGAAAAAGTACGACTGCCAGCTGGATTTAATAATAATAATGGTGATTTTTATTTAGATATAAGTTTTTTGCCACAAAACCCAAAATACGGTTGGATTTGTGGTAATAATAGTAAAGTAATTATTACTACAGATAGTGGAAAAACATGGCGTGGAGTTAGAGTAACTAATTTCCCTCATCAATTGGAGTCTATTCAATTTTTGAATGTAAATGTAGGTTACGTAAGCGGACCTACTCAAGATGGCGGTGGAGTTGGCTCTATATTCAAATCTATAGATGGTGGGAGTAGTTGGTTTAATATTACACCGCCAAATACAGGCACATTATTTTGGGGCATGAGATTTATAGATGAAAACAATGGCTTGCTTTTGGGTGGAGATTGCAATTTTCAATATTTTTATCGTACAACTGATGGTGGTGCTTCTTGGTCATTGTCTGCATATAATTCTGAAGGTGGTAAATTATCAGATCCTATCATTATAGATTTTGAAGGCTTATGTTATGCGATTGGCTCTGGTGCATTATGGCAATCAAATAATGGCGGAAGGACTTGGAGCATAAAGTCATTTACTGGAGCTAAAGATTGGCATGAAGAATTAGCTGTTTTGGGTAATAGTATGGTTGTTCCGGTTTCAAATGGATGTGAAGGCACTTTTGAAATGCAAGGTGGTATTAGATTTAGCAGAAATGAAGGTAGAAATTGGAATAACTTTACCGGAGTTAGAGGTCCTATGTTTGGTTCTTTTCTAAATGATGAAACTACTGGCTGGGCTGCTGGGTTTAGTCAAGGAGTTTATTATACTTGTGATGCAGGTAGCACTTGGAATATAGTTGATTGTGGGTTGGAAGGTGATTTAGATGATATTTATTTTTTTAATGATACAACTGGTTGGGTAGTTGGTACTAACGTATATAAATCTGCAACGGCACTAACTAATTCTAAAATTATAATTAAAGATACTACTTACTTCTGTGAAGGTGAAACAGTTACAATTAAAGCTGATAGCACTTATAGAAACCAAAGATGGCTTAGTTGTAATAAATCTAAAACAGAAAAAATAAATTCAGATGGCGAAACGATAGTTTACAATTTTAATAACCCCTGCGATACTGGTTTGATTATAAAATATCCAACAAAAACAAGCCCAAAACCAATTTATGACATATTATTATCTGCAAATAATCCAAATGCTCTATGTGAAGGCGATACTATCAAACTTAGCGTTTCTGAAATTTACAAGAGTTATCTTTGGTCAACTGGAGATACTACTCAATCAATAGTAGTAACTATATCTGGCGATTATTCCGTAACTGTTACAAATGAATTTGACTGCAAATCAATTAATACCTTTAATATCAAATTTAACCCACTACCCAATCCTGAAATTGAAGTAATTGGTAGGGATAAAGTTTGCATTGGAGACTCAATTTTATTAAATTCAAAAAATACCCACACAAAATATGAGTGGTATGACAAAAGCACAAATTCTGTAATATCAAATGATAAAACAACTTACATCAAAAATAGTGGTACATATTATCTTGTTGTAACTAATGAATTTGGCTGTTCTAAAATCTCAAACGAAGTGAATTTAGAATTTATCAGCGACAGTAATAGAATAGAAATTGTGATAGACCCTTCTTCAAAAATTAATTTTGGCAAAGATACCTTAAGTACATTATACTGCAAAGAATTGACTATATACAATACAAGCAATGCAAACTTTACTTTAGATAGTTTATATTTCTTTAAAAAGCTAAATTTCAGTATTCCAAATTCGCAATTACCAGTAATTGTTCCTGCCAAAGACTCTATAGTGCTAAATATATGTTTTTACTCTTTGGAAGTAGGTAAATATAATGACACAATCAAAATTGCCGATGTTTGTAATGATAAGTTTGTATTTCTGAACGCCGAGGTAGAAGGATATAATTTAGATGGTACAACAAAATGTAACTTAGAATGGTCTATTGAGGTATTAAAATTAGAGAATCGCTATCAAATGTCTATTTCTTCAATTTATCCAAATCCAATTCAAAATAAGTTTAATATTGACTTAGTAGAATTTTTACCAACAAATACGAATTTACTAAATCAGACTAAAAATATAAGCCAAAATAACATTATAGAATTTTCAATTTATAATTCCTTTGGTGAGGAGATTGAAAGGGGTTTATTAGATTATCCAAATAGAATAGAAATCCAAAAAAATGGTGATTACAATAGCTATAAAATTGAATTAGTGCTTAATGACGAAAAGTACAGTAGTGGCTTGTATATCTTGAATATAAAATCAAATTATTCAAATGTTACCAAAAGCCAAATTTTCATAAAAGAGTAAATTGCAAGGGTCGATGGCATTTACATTTTTTTTAAATACTTTAATATTGGTAGGTCAAGCGTCTCGCTTGACCTTTTCTGTTTTTGCACTATTTGCACTCTTTTTTGCATTTTTTCGTGAAAAACTTCACTATATTTCACGGTTTTTGGCTTTTTTATTTTAATGTAGGGGCTGGGTTTCCCTGCCCTTTCTTCAAAGAACTTTTTAACCACAACTGCATTTCGATTTAACAGCAAAGAAACCCCACCCTAACCCTCCCCACAAAGTAGGGAGGGAACAAGAAAAAAGGAATTTTTGCACTAATTGCACTCTTTTTTGCATTTTTTCGTGAAAAACTTCACTATATTTCACGATTTTTGGCTGTTTTTTTTATTTTTCAATGAACTTGCTTAATCATTAACCGCGAACCTCTAATAATTAACCACTTTCTTATGACGCATTTATTGCGTAATTATTGTGCTTAACTACTGCCCCTCCACGATTTTTATTTCTTCTTCGGTTAGGTCGTAGAGATTATAGACCATTGCGTCTATTTCGCGGTCGGTTTGGTCTATTATGGTTTTTATTTATAATGCTTTTTGATGTTCAGTTTTGAAATAATATTCA
>JBEICW010000380.1:0-3685 GCA_040383785.1 Ignavibacteria bacterium
AATATAAAAAAAATTTATTTTAATTAAAATGAATATTGATAATAATATTTAAAAAAAGTAAATATGAACGTAATTAATGAAATCAAAACGCTTTTGGGTATGGAAGTAAAACTTGCCCAAATGAAATTACAAGATGGTGTTACTGTTATTGAAGCAGAAGCATTTGAACCTGAAATGGCAGTCTTTATTGTAAATGAAGATGAAAAAGTACCAATGCCAGTTGGCGAATATATGCTTGAAGATGGCAATATTTTGAAAGTAGAAGTAGAAGGTGTTATTGCAATGATAGCAATGCCTGAAATGGAAGAACCAGAAGTAGAAGAAGAAGTTGAGGTAAAAGAACAAGAAATGACTGCTGAAGTAGCTACGCCAAAAAGAGTAGTTGAAAGTGTAACTAAAGAAATGTTCTTTTCTGAAATTGAAAAATTAAGAGCAGAAATTGCTGAATTAAAATCAGTAAAAACTGAAACAGTAGAGCTTTCAAGTGATAACATTGAAGTATTATCACATAATCCTGAAGCTACTAACGAAGTAAAATTGAATTTATATTCTAAAAAAAGACAATCTACAACTTTTGATGTAGTATTGAATAAATTAAACAAATAATAAAAATAAAAATTAAATAAAAAATGGCGACAGTTACATCAATTACAACAACCTATGCTGGTGAATTTGCAGGAAAATACATTTCAGCGGCTTTATTAAGTGCTTCTACTATCGAAAATGGTGGTATTGAAGTTAAACCAAATGTTAAATACAAAGAAGTAATCAAGAAAATTGCTACTGATGCAATCGTTAAAGATGCAACTTGTGATTTCGATGCAACTTCTACTGTTACTTTAACAGAAAAGATTTTACAACCAGAAGAATTTCAAGTAAATTTACAACTTTGTAAAAAAGATTTCCGTTCGGATTGGGAAGCCATCCAAATGGGATATTCTGCTTTTGATAGTTTACCACCATCATTTGCTGATTTCTTATTAGCACACGTTGCTGCTAAAGTTGCACAAAAAACAGAACAAAATATTTGGGCTGGTGTTACTGCTAACGCTGGAGAATTTAACGGATTTACAAGATTGCTTACTTTAGATGCTGGCTTACCAGCTGCTCAAGAAGTTGCTGCTACTTCAACTAACATTACTGCTGCTGCTACAGTTATCGCAGAACTTGGTAAATTAGTAGATGCTATTCCAGCTGCTCTTTATGGTAAAGAAGATTTGTATTTATACGTTTCACAAGCTACTGCAAGAGCATACGTTAGAGCATTAGGTGGATTCGGGGCAAGTGGTTTAGGTGCAAATGGTACAAACGCAATGGGAACACAATGGTTCAATAATGGTTCACTTTCTTTTGATGGTATTCCAATCTTTGTTGCTCAAGGTTTAGCCCCAACAGTAGCTATTGCTGCTCAAAAATCTAACTTGTATTTCGGAACTGGTTTATTAGCTGACCACAATGAAGTGAAATTGATTGATATGGCTGACATTGATGGTTCACAAAATGTAAGAGTAGTAATGAGATTTACTGCTGGTGTACAATATGGTATTGTTGAAGATATTACAACTTACGGTATTACAAACGCTGCTAACTAATAATTAATTATTAATCAAAATTAAGGTGGTGCAAAAAACGCCACCTTTTTTTTTAACTTTAAAATATATAAATATGGCTTGTGATATTAGTTTAGGAAGGTTAGAACCTTGTAAAGATAGCAATGGTGGTTTAAAATCAGTTTACTTTGTAAATTATGGTGATGCTACTGGATATACTTACGATGTTACGAATACAGATGTTATTGATGCGGTTGCTGGTACTCCAACTGCTTACAAATATGATTTAAAAGGAACTTCATCTTTAACACAAACAATTACTTCTTCACGTGAAAATGGAACTACATTTTTCCAACAAGAATTGGCTTTAACATTAAAAAAATTATCAGTTGTAGACCACAAACAAATTAAGTTATTGTCTTATGGTCGTCCACAAGTTATCGTAGAAGATAACAATGGTAATTTCTTTTACTGCGGATTGAAACACGGAATGGATGTAACTGGTGGAACTATTGTTACTGGTGCAGCTATGGGTGATTTAAGTGGATACACTTTAACGCTGACTGGAATGGAACCAGTTCCAGCAAACTTTATTGGAGATGCTTTAACTGCTGCTGGATTTACAGTTGTAGTTGGTTCATAATAATTGTTTTTTTTGTTTTTTAATTAAGGGGTGTTTAGGCATCCCTTTTTTATTTTAGTATATTAAAACAATTTTAAGGTAGTTTTATTTTTAAATAAAAAGAAAATGATAATTCTAAAAGAGCAAGAAGAAGCACAATCTTTAAAATTCATTCCAAGACAATATTCTGCTACGTCAATAGTATTAGTAAATGAAATGACAAATGAAAGTACTACTATTACTTCTGACTTTTATATTGATGGATATTATCTATACACAACAACAAGTTTTGATTTAAAAGAAGGAAACTTTTATACACTATCTGTTTTAAACAATACAGATGTAGTTTATAAAGACAAAATATTTTGCACTAATCAAGTTATTGCTGATTTTTCAATTAACGATGGCGAATATGTAGCAAATCAAACAACTAATGATTTTATAGTTTATGAATAATTCAAATATTTCTATTGTAAATTTAAGTGCTTACACAAGCCCTAAAATACAAGAAAATAAAAAAGCTGGTTACATTGAATATGGAGACGATAATAATTACTTTCAGTTTTTAATTGATAGGTTTTTATATTCAACTACAAATGGTGCTATTATTACTGGTATTTCAAATATGATTTATGGTAAAGGATTAGATGCTTTAGATGCTTCTAAAAAGCCTAATGAGTATGCACAAATGAAAACCTTGTTTAAACCTGATATGTTGCGTAAAGTATGTTTAGAACGCAAACTAATGGGTATGGCTTCTATTCAAGTAGTAAAGCAAAAGAATAAAGTAGTTAAAGTTGAACATTTTCCTATTCATACATTGCGTGCTGAAAAGTGTAACGATAAAGGCGAAATAGAAGCGTATTTTTATTGCCCAGATTGGGAAAAAAAGAAACCATCAGATGTATTAAAAAGAATACCAGCTTGGGGCTTTGGTAATGGTAATGAAATAGAAATAATGGTTATCAAGCCATACTTACCAATATTTCACTATTATACACCAGTTGATTATAATGGTGCTTTAGATTACGCTTTGTTAGAAGAAGAAATATCTGTTTATCAAATTAACGATGTTAAGAACGGATTTAGTGGTACTAAAGTTATAAATTTCAATAATGGAATTCCGACAGAGGAAATGCGTGACCAAATTAAGGCAGATGTTAAAAACAAATTAACTGGTTCACGAGGTGATAAAGTAATTGTAGCTTTTAATGCTAATGCTGAAAGTAAAACAACAGTAGAAGATATTCCGTTAAACGATGCACCAGCACACTATGAGTATTTAAGTAACGAATGCTTTAATAAACTAATTGTAGGGCATAGAGTAACTTCTCCAATGTTATTAGGAATTAGAAATGGTGATGGTGGTTTAGGTAACAATGCAGACGAAATAAAGACTGCTACTCTATTATTTGATAACATAGTTATTAAACCTTACCAATACGAAATAATAGAAGCATTAGATGAAATATTATACTTTAATGATATTAGTTTAAAACTATACTTTAAGACT
>JBEICW010000381.1:0-3678 GCA_040383785.1 Ignavibacteria bacterium
ATGATTACATAACGAAAAAGTATTTACCAAAATTGGAAAGTGTATCTATGTCTTTCTCAATTTATGGAACAGGTTTTGACTACGATTTAAAAGACCCTAAATCAAAAAGTTTGTTATTGAATTATTACAAAGAACAAGCAGATTACACGGAGCAAGAACTTGATGAAAGAACCAATTACAAAATAAATGATTGGGAAATAGTTAGAAAAGAAATTGACCCCGAAACTGATGAAGTTATTGATGAAGTAGAATTAACAGAAGATTCTGCTGATAACACATACAATATGGGTTATTTAGGAATAACTGATTTGAATTACAGATTTTATCACGATGAAGATTATGATAAATGGTTTGTAGTTATTCATCCACATCTTTCGGGAGATATTCGTGGTAATTACGGAGAAGCATTTATTTTAGAGGGGGATGATAAAGATGAATTATTTTATCGTTTTTATGAAGATTTTATTAGTGGTGGTGCTTATGTTTATTTCAAGTTTACTGATGGAAGTGAAGTAACTTTCGATAGCGAACAAGATAGTGATATTTTTAGTTTTGTTCCATCTGAAAACAATGAGATTGAAAAAGGAACTTACGCAAGTAAATTGATTAAGGATTTTGATTCTATTAGCGATAAGTCTAAATCTGATTCTTTTGTAGAAACTATTGTTGAAGTTTATAATAATAATCATTCATCAAATGTTAAAGCAAGAGGTGGTTATGCTTCATCTGAAAACCCAAGTGCTTATATTCAAATATTAGGAACAGGAGAGGGTAAATGGTTCGATTTAACAGATTATACCAATGGAAGTGAGGTAATGGATGCTATAAATGATTTTATGGCAGAAGAGAACGAAAAAGATGGTGGTAATCGTGAAGAATATGAAGTTACAGATTGGGAGGGATTTGGTCGTAGATATTATTCTGAATATATGGGCGAAGAAAGTTTCGATTCTGTTTTAGAATCTTGGGATAGTTTCCAACTTTCTAATTTTCCTATTTCAGTTGTTGAAGAGTATATGAATGATACTAACAACGATGATATGGAAGATGCTATAAATTCTATGGAAAGCAATCACAATGGAACTTACGATTCTTATGAAGATTATGGCTATCAAATGGTTGTTGATGGAGTTTATGAACCATCTGACTATGAAATTTATGTAACTGATACAGATAAAAGAATTGTTGCAGGAGAGGAAGCAGATAACAGAGTAGATTCAATGACAAATGAAGAAATACTTGAATATGTTGATGCTTTTAACGAATTTGAAGAATTTGAAGAAAAAATAAGCGATTTTAATTCTGAAATAACGACTATCGAGGGAGATATTGTAATATTAGAAGATGAAATTTCTGATTTAGAAAGTCAAGTTGATGACAATGATAATGAAGATGATATTCAAACAATAACAGATTTAGTTGTTGAAAAAAAGGAAGAGATTGAAAATAAACAACAAATGATTTCTGATTTAGAAGATTCAATAGCAACTTCTGAAAAAGAATTGGAGGATTTTTTAGATAGAGCGAAAGAAGAAAGTCGTTCAATGATTTACGATGAAATTTATAATCAATTAGATAAAGACCCTGCTGAATTTGTTTCTGAATTAGGTTATGAAAAACTAACAGATGCTTCTTTTATTAATGCTGATTATGAAGAAATAGGTAAAAATTTGGCTTCTGAATTACTTGCAATAGAAAGTGAAGATGGTAAAATTTATCTTTTCTCAAACTATGCAGGTGGTGGTAAAGTTTTATCAACTTCTAAACCAAGTAAAAAATATAAATACTTTGTTGTTGATTTAAAATCAAAAAGAGTTCTTTATGGCTCTGAAACAAAGGCTGATGCTGAAAGTAAAAAGAATGAATTTTCAGAAAAAATAAAAGCATCAAAATTTGCAGTTTACAAACGTGATTATGCAGAAAGAAGATTACGTTTAGATGTTGATAATACAAATGCTTGGGTAAACATTTCTGATTTATCAAATGCAGGTAAAGTAGCCGTTAAAACAATCCAAAAGAAATCTATGGGTGGTTGGTTAAAACAACAATGGTTTGAAGCAGATTTTGGAGATGGTGCAGGAGCAACTAAATTTTTCGCAAAAGGAGGTAAAGTTCCTGCTTATTGGAATAGTGGAGAGAATATTAGAGTTTTCGATTACAAAACTGAAAACTTTGATATTTGTGGTGGTGCAGTAGAAATGTTTAATGATGCCATAAAAGAAATACTTTCTGATGATAGAAATGAAAGATATGGTATGGGCATTAATAATCAAAAAGATGAAATTTTTGGTGTTCAAAAATCAGCAGAATTTTTAGATACTTTTTTTGGTTTAGAAAAAGAAATAGTTTCTAAAAATAAAGCAGAAAAATATCAAATAGATTATGCTTTGACAAATCTTTTACAAGCACAATTATTGTTTGGTATGTTTAACAGGTTTAGCACTTTTAAGTTTGCATCTAATCACATTGTAGAAATGGTTAAGCGATTAGATAAATCTCAATTAAAATTTTCTGATGGTGGTAAAGTTTTTTATGACCACGAGGGAGATATGGCTAAATCTGAATTACAAAAAATTGAGAAATATGCTAAATACCTTGATGAAAATATTAAAACTGATACTCAATTAATGGCTTGGGTTCAAAGTAAGATTTCAAGAATGGCTACCGATATGGGCGATGTCAAACATTATATGGAATATCAAGTTAATAACAAGAAAGCAATGGGTGGACTTGTTGTTGGTGGTATTGCAGTAATTGTTGGTGCTTTGGCTATTTACTTCATAAATAAAAATAAAAGGTCTATACACACAAAAAGAGGTTGGGTTCAAGACCAAAAAAGTAGAAGTAAACAAGAACACGAACTTGACTATCAAAAAAAAAAGTCAAGAAAAAAAGTGATGTCGAACAAATAAGTGAAATATTAAAAGTAACACCATTTAAAAACCCTACTGAATTGCTTTTGACAGATGATTTAGTAAGGTTAGTAACAGGTGGTGTAATAAAAAAATAAAATTATGGGAAATAACACAGAAAGAAATTTATATATCTTGTTTTTAGGTTTATTCGCTATGCAAGTTGGTTTAACTTATTTAAACCTAAAAGAACAAAGAGAATGGAGAAAAAATTTTGATAGTCTAAAAAAATAATTAATTTTGAATTGATTTGTAGATTTACATTTTAAATGTTTTTTCAATAGATTGTATTAAAAATTTGACACTTAACACCCTCTTCGCAGGGTGTTTTTTTTTGATTAAACTTTTATTATTGACTTATTTCCTAAACTTGACTATTTAAAAAATTATATTATCTTTGTTTTTTAATGGTTTTAAATAAAAAATAGTAGTAAACTAAAAAGTAAAATTATGGAGTTAGATTTAGTCCACGAAGAATTAATTTCGGAAGAAAATGTAAATGTTAATGATTTACCGAATACGATTAAAAGTAAGATAAAAGGGTTTAATTTAATGTATGGTAAATTAAAAAGCAATCCCGAAAACGAAGCATTAAAAAATACAGTCCAAAGAACATCTATTTCTATTGCTGATGAAATTCAGAATTGGTTAGAAACTGATTTTGAAGAAGAAGATGAAGAAGAAGATGACAACAACGGAAATAACAATCCTGCACCTGCATCTGTTTCTGCTCCAAAAGGAGATAACACACCTCCTGCTTCAAAAG
>JBEICW010000382.1:0-3656 GCA_040383785.1 Ignavibacteria bacterium
TAATAATAATAATAATAATTCAATTTGGTAATTAATAATATGGCAACTGTAAATACTAAAAGTAAACTAAAATCACAAGTTTACAAAGAAACCGTTAAACCGACAGTTAAGAAAGTTAATAAGATATTAACATCATCAGCATCTAATGATAAAAGAGTTAAGAGATTAACTAAAATAGTTGAAAATCATGAATTTAGAATGATGAATAAAACTAAGAAATTATCGGTATTACGTAGAAGGGATATTAACGGTATGCTTAAATCCGGTATATTTTCACTTGATGAAAGAAAAGCTGTTGTATCATTGATTAAACATTCTAAAATCAATACACTTAATGAGAATACAGCTAAGATACTTGATTCTAATGTTAGTATATTAGTTGAAGCTAAACTTAATGATAGTATATTAACCGAAGGATTATTTGGTGATATATGGGACGGATTGAAAGACTTAGGTGATAAAGCTAAGGATGCTCTTAAATCAGGATGGTCAAAGGTAAAGGGAATATGGAGTGAATTTACTGATTTAGTTAAATCAGTTGTTCAAGCATTGTTTGTTGGAATAAAGAAGGCATTTGATAAATTAGTTGATTTAATTAAATCACTACCTGCAAAAATGAAAGAGAAAATAACGGGTGATATACATAAAGCCGAGAAGGGTGCAGTTAAAAAAGAAATAAGGGAATTAGGTGAAACATCTGAATTTTTATTGAAGTATAATAAAACAACAATGTTAGAAAATGATGAGATGGAGAAGAGTGTTGTAAGTGGTAATTTCACACCTGAAAAAGATGAGAAGATGAATGATAAAGAAGTTGAAGCTGGATTTGATAACCTAGAGAAAATCGCTGATGGTAAAATATTATCTGGTAAAATGTTAAATGAGATTAGACATATTATGTTTACAAAACCAGAAATGTTGAATGCCTTAATTGAGAATAAAGCATCATCTTTAATATTAACCGAAGGTGGTGGCTTCGGTCACTTAGAAAGTGCAATTAAAAATCCATTATTGAGTAAGGTAATATATTGGGCTATTCAGGGTATTGCTGTATTTATGAATCCAATCGGTAAGATTATAAATGTTATATTTGTTACGATAGCTAAGAAAGGATTACCCGCATTATCAAATATGGCAAAGGCAATTGGTGGTCCTGGTGTATTCGCATTTGCAATGTTATCTGGTATTACCGGTGAGGTAATCGAGACTGCGATTGAAATTTATTCAAAGGCAACTGAATGGCATCAGATTGTAACATTCATACCTGCTATTGGTCCTATATTCCATACATTTGAGAGTGCCTTTAAGGTCATAGGTTATTCTATGATTGCATATGGTGTTGCAACAACACTATACAACGTTGTATCTGGTTTAATGGAAGAAGGACCGGAAGGTGCTCATTAAATAAAATAAATTAATGATATTTATAATTAAATCCATAGTAATTAATTTTATTATGGATTTATTTTATATTTATTAAAATAGTGCTTGTTTTATTCAGATATATTTCTTATATTTGTATTAGAAATTAGTTATATAATTCAAAAACAATTTAAATTAAAGGTTACATCAATGAAATTAAATAATGTAGAAATAGATAACTACGAATTATCATCTGTCTATTATTCAATAGATAATGAAAATATATTTAATAAAATTCAAAATGAGATTACATCAACTATATGTAAACAAGGTGGTGAAGTTATTTTAATTTTTAGACTTAAAAAAATAGATACTAACAAATTCACTTGGACTATATTAGATGAAAATGCTAATGCTACATTTAGAACAAACAACAAAGGTAATCAACTAACATATAAATCATTAAGACAAACAAAAATTGATTTATCAAATTACATTAAATTAAATTTAATTTCTAATAATTAAATAAATAGTACTTGGTTATTAAATAATTTATTCGTATATTACATATAAATAAATGACACAAAGTCAAAAAGTTTTTTTCAATTCAAATTAATTAAAAGAGGTTATATAATGGGTGCGTATAATTTATCAAAAATAGTAACTGCTAAAACATTTGAGAAAGCAGTTGAGATTATGAAAAAAGAAGAATTACGTGATTATAAATATGTTATTGAACATGATGAAGATAGATACGAGGATATGGCGTATGAAGGTTCTTGGATGAGTAAAATTCATTATCATCGAGGAGGATTTAAGAATGTTAGTAACTCATATTATAAATCAGGTAAGAGATTATCACCTAACCAAATTCATACAGTTGAGAATGAATTGTTAGACCGTTATGATGATAAATACGGTCCAGTCATATTAACACAAATTGCAGGAACTAAATTTCTTGCTGTATGCTGGGTGCCTTCTTAATAAATAAATAAATTAACCAGGCATTATTTTATATTTATTTAATTTAGTGCTTGGTTATATCAATTATTATTATTATATTTGTGTGTAATAAAGATTACAAATTAAAAAAATAAATATTTTAAATACATTTTCTATAAATAAAGAGGTTATATATATGAGTTTATCTAAACTTAAAACAGCATTTCTTAGTAGTGAAACATTAAAAGCAAATGAAAAAAAATTAACTCCACTTGAAGCAAAGTATTGGAAGTTAATGAAAGCAAGAAGTGGTGTTCCATATTTAAGAGGACCTGTTGGTACTGCTAAATCAGCAATAGCAAAAACAATTGCTGAAAAATTAGAAATGAATTTTATTGATTTAAGATTAGGTTCAGCTGATGAAACTGACTTAGGTGCATTTCCAAAAGAAATGACTGATGCATCTGGTGTTAGTTATGTTGAACACTTATCAACAAGATGGGCTGTTGAATCAAATAAAAGACCTACAATCATTGCAATTGAGGAACTTAATAGAACCAGAAAAGCTGTGCAAGATGCCGCATTACAAGTATTAAATGAAAGAATTGTTGGTAACTTACAATTGAATGAAAATGTATTTATGATTGCCTCTGGTAACTTAGGTGAGGAAGATGGAACTGAAGTAAATGAAGTTGATGCCGCAACAAACAATAGATTAATTCACATTAAACATCACTTGAAACTAGCTGATTGGATAGATGGTTATGCAAAAGAAAATGTATTACCTGACATAGTTGAGTTTATATCAAATCACGCCTCAGTTGTTGGTGAAATACCTAAATATGATACAAAGGATGTTTTATCTGGTGCGTTTGGTACATATAGAAGTTGGACTAATCTAAGTAATTTTTGTGAGATAAATGAAGTTGATTTATATGATGAAAATGACATCTTATTAGTTGCTGAGGTTGCCGCTTCAATAGTTGGCTCATCTGCATCTCTTAAATTTAAGAAATTCTTACAAGAAAGAAAAGCAATTAATTTAACAATGATATTAAAATCATTTGATAAATATGAAAATCAAATACGTCAATTAAATAGAGTTCAACGTAGTTCATTATTAGACGAATTAAGAAGTAGTGTTGATATTTATAAAATCAAGGACTCTGAATATCAAAATGTATTGAAATTCTTATGCACAATAGACCAGGATGAATTGGCTGGTACATTATATAAGATTGGTACTGATGTTCCTTTTAAATATATACATGAAAAAAATCCACGTTTAAGAGAAATTACAGCAACACATCCTATATTAAGTGTAACATTTGAGAAAATGAGAGCTTCAGTAA
>JBEICW010000383.1:0-3655 GCA_040383785.1 Ignavibacteria bacterium
ACCAATACCCTTTAAAATCAAAACGCAGTGGCTCTGGTTTACCAATTCCATGAAAAGGATTTGATTTAATCTCATGAATTAATTTATTAATTTTGAGAATCATCTTCTTATCCTCAATTAGCCAAGAAACATATTGATTCCATGCCTCATCAGTAAATGAAATATTCAATCTTACACCTCTATCAATTCTCTAATTGAATACTCACCTTTTTCGAGTTGTTCTTTGGATTTGTAAAGGTGTTCAGCGTTCTTTTTTGAGCTTAGTAGATGCATAGTTTCCAAAATTGAATTATACTCTTGTGATGAAATAACAATGCTCCCAGCACCATTGTTTCTCTCAATAAAAAGTGTTTCATTTTCACTTTCTATTTTATCGAGATATTTATTAATATCCAGTCCAAATTCTGTTACACTTGCAGTTATCATAATAAATTATTTATAAGTAAATCAATAATTGTATCACGAAAAATATTTATTTTAATTGTATTTTTGAATTATATACCATCAATTCCCTAAAAAAAAGACAAGCCATTTTTGGGTGCTTGTCTTTTATGGTTTTAAATATTAGTGTTATTATTTAGTAAGATATTTTTCAACTTCTAATTTAAGAATTGGTAAATGTTTTGTAATAATACCCCAAATAATGACTTCATCAACCTTATCGTAGTTATGAATAACCCAATTACGAGTATTTACGATTTGTCTTGCATTTGTGAAACTTAAACTATTATCTAAATTTATAATATTTTTCATTGCTTATCCTATGATTTCTAATTCACGCTCAGTAGCTCTTTTGAGTTGTTTATTATTTTGGAAATCATAAAAATTACGATTATCACCTAAATATTCATTGATAGATTCTATTGAGATTTTAATATCATACAAATATTTATTAATTTTTTGATTCATAAATAAGTTGTTTACTTTGGTTAATACTATCTATGAAATATGGGTTGGATAGTGAATTATCTGTCAATAAGTCAATATTTCTATTAAATATGTCTTCTAATTTTTGATGTAAAGCAAAGTAATTTTCAGTATAATCATCAATAGAAAGACCATTAGAAAATGAAATCAAAAAGTCAATATCACTATTTTCATTAAATTCTTTTGTAGTTATTGAGCCAAAAACATACATTTGATTTACCGAGAAATCTTTGCATATTTTTTCTATAATTGCTTTGTTATCTGAAATTAAATGATTTATCATTTTTCTAAAATTTATTACATTAATTAATATGTATAACTACTATTAAAATAAAATATTGTAAATTATTTATTTTAATTGTATTTTTGAATTATATACCATCAATTCCCTAAAAAAAAGACAAGCATTTTTGGGTGCTTGTCTTTTTGGGTTTTTATTCTTAATCTATACTCAATACTGCGTGGAAGGCTTCTTGTGGGATTTCAACGTTACCCACTTGTTTCATACGTTTTTTACCTTCTTTTTGTTTGTCAAGTAACTTTCTCTTTCTTGAAATATCACCACCGTAACATTTTGCGGTTACGTCTTTTCTTGATGCAGAGATATTAGTTCTTGCAATTACTTTTGCTCCGATTGATGCTTGTATTGCAATTTCAAACATCTGTCTTGGGATTAATTCTTTCAATTTAGTGCAAAGTCTTTTACCCCATTCGTAAGCTTTATCTCTATGCACAATAGATGAAAAGGCATCTACTGCATCGCCATTTAATAGAATATCTAATTTTACCAAGTCGCCTGGCTTTTCAGCTGTAAAGTCATAATCTAATGACGCATAACCTTTTGTAGAAGATTTTAATTTATCATAAAAGTCAAAAACTACTTCGGCAAGTGGCAATTCAAAAGACAACTCCACCCTTTCTGGCGATAGATATGAAGTGTTTAAAAGCACACCACGTTTATCCATACAAAGCTTCATAATATTACCAATAAACTCCGATGGTGTAATGATTTGAGCTTTGATAAATGGCTCCATAATCTCTTTAATCTCGCCCAAAGGTGGCAATTGAGATGGATTATCTACTAATAAATCTTCGGCATGGTGGCGAACAACTCTATATCTTACGTTTGGAACAGTTGTTATGATATTTTGGTTAAATTCACGCTCCAATCTTTCTTGAACGATTTCCATGTGGAGCATACCCAAAAATCCACATCTAAAGCCAAATCCCAATGCTTTTGAAGTTTCCGGCTCAAACGAAATAGATGAGTCATTTAGCAATAATTTAGATAATGCCTCTCTAAGACCTTCGTAATCATCAGAAACATTAGGGTAAATTCCACTAAATACCATAGGTTTTACTTCTTTAAAACCCTCGATTGGTTTGTCTGTACCATTTTTAAAGTTGGTAATCGTATCGCCAACTTTAGTATCGGTAAGCGTTTTGATAGCAGCAGTAAAATACCCCACATCGCCAGCTCTAAGCTCACCGGTTCTATGCCTTGCCATGTGCAGAACACCAGTTTCTTCGACTATCTGGACTTTGTCTGCCATCATAAATCTAACTTTTTCGCCTTCTCTAAGCACGCCATCAAGCACACGAACATAAACGATAACCCCTTTGTATGGGTCAAAAATTGAATCGTAAATTAATGCTCTTAGTGGCTTGTCGGGGTCGCCTGTTGGCGGTGGAATACGCTCTACAACTGCTTCTAAAATATCTTCGATACCAATACCATTTTTAGCAGATGCATAAACGATTTCTTCTTCTTTAATTCCAATAAGGTCAATAATTTGCTTTTTTACACTATCAATTGTAGTTACAGCAGATGGCAAGTCAATTTTATTGATAACTGGGATAATTTCCAAGTTATGTTCCATCGCCAAGTACAAATTACTGATAGTTTGAGCTTCGATACCTTGAGTAGCATCTACTACCAAAATCGCACCCTCACACGCCGCAAGCGAACGAGAGACTTCATAAGAAAAATCCACGTGACCCGGAGTGTCGATTAAGTTAAACTTATACAAATCTCCAGCTTTGGATTTGTAATCCATTTGAATAGCGTGTAATTTAATTGTTATACCACGCTCTTGCTCAAGTGGATTATCATCAAGGATTTGGGCATTAGTCATCTCACGTTGAGTGATACGACCAGTAACTTCCAGCATTCTATCTGCAAGAGTAGATTTGCCATGGTCAATATGAGCAATAATACAGAAATTTCTATAATTCTTCATTTGTGATATTTAGGGAATTAAAATGTGTTTAATATTCTTAAGTTATATTAGTTGTAATTACTTGTTAAATATTTATTTTTTGAGGTTACAACTATAAAAGATTACAAAAATAAGAATATATTATTTAATGTTTGCTAATATCTTTAAATTAATAGAAATAAAAAGAGTATTGGTTCATTTAGTTTATAAACATTTTATACATATTTTGCACTATTTGCAGTAATTTTAGCGTTTTTTCATCAAAAACTTCACGGTATTTCACGGTTTTTGGCTGTTTTTTTTCTTTTGTAGAGACGTAACATGTTACGTCTTTCTTTATTGTTCATCGCATTTGAAGAGAAAGAAGACGTTGCGTGCAACGTCTCTACAAAAATGCATTTTTGCACTGTTTTGCACTCTTTTTTATCAAAAAAATTGCAAAAACTTCACGATATTTCACGATTTTTGCCTGTTTTTTATTTTCTTTAATGTAGGGGCTGGGTTTCCCT
>JBEICW010000384.1:0-3650 GCA_040383785.1 Ignavibacteria bacterium
ACATTTAAAATTAATGAATTCATATATTTTTAATTTAACAATTAATATTCTTTAAATTAATAACTTAGAAATAACAATATAATAAAAATGAAATTAAAAAACTAATAAAAATTAAAATTATTATGAAAAATTATCATAGTAATTAATTAATAATTAACTATACCTACTAATTTTTTGATATAACTAATTTCATCTCTATTTAATCTTCTATATTCGCCACGATTTAATCCTTTGGCACTCAAACCACCAAAAAGTTTTCTATTCAAACTAATAACTTCAAAACCAAAATGTTCAAATATTCTGCGAACTTCTCTATTTCTACCTTCGGTAATTGTAATAGTTATTTTATATCTATCTTTAGGATCCAAAACTACAAAAGCAGGTGATGTTTTACCATCTTCTAATTCGACACCTTCTGTAATTTGTTTAACTATATCTATTTTTATTTCTTTATCTAATTTAGCTATATATGTTTTTTGTATATTATAACTTGGGTGAGTTAATCTATTAGTTAATTCGCCGTCGTTTGTGATTAAAATTACACCAGTTGTATTTCTATCTAATCTACCAACAGCAAAAACTCGCTCATTACTTTTTACAATATCAAAAATAGTTTTACGATTCTTCTCGTCAGCATTTGTACAAATGTAATTTTTTGGTTTATTTAGTAAAATATAATCCAAACGCGAAAATTCAGGAATTGGGTCACCATTAACAGTTATATTATCAGAAGTAGATACTTTCATACCTAATTCAACTACAATTTTACCATTTACTTTAACTGCACCACTTTCAATTAATTCATCAGCTTTTCTTCGAGAAACTAAACCAGAATCAGCAATTGCTTTATTTAATCTTATTTCATTTTCAATTCTTTTTACTTGACCAGGCAATGATTTTGATTTGAAAGATAATCCAACTTTGTTTGCAGTTTTTTTACGTGTACTAAATGTTGGTTTATCACTATTTTCTTTCGTATTTGTTGTCTTACTTGTTGAATTATTATTTGGTTTAGTATAAGTTGTTTTCTTGCCAACCAACTTACTTTTACCACTATTAGATGGTTTATTTACTTTAGTATTTTTCCCAAATTTATTAATAGTTGGTTTGGCATAACTAATACCATCTTTAGTTATACTTTTAGTCATTCTATGTTCAGAGTTTGTTTTTCTGCTAGAATTATTACTTTTAATTCTTTTTATCATTTATTTATAAAACCTTTTACCAACTATAATATATGCTTAAACTTATTAAATTTTATGTAATCTTTTGTTCAACAAGATGTATTAAAAAAAACACTAATAAAAATATAAAGATTAGTCTAGGAAATGAACGAACATACCGTCTTTTAATTTTGGTTCGAACCAAGTTGATTTTGGCGGCATAACATTTCCAGAGTCTGCAATTCTCATTAATTCTGCAATACTTGTTGGATGCATAGAGAAAGCAACTTTCATTTCACCAGAATTAACTCTTTTTTCTAATTCACCAAGTCCTCTAATTCCACCCACAAAATCAATACGATTATCAGTTCTTGGATCTTGAATATTTAAAATATTATCTAAAATATAATTTTGTAAGATTGAAACATCAAGACTTTCAATTGGGTCATCATTAGCCATCAACTCTTCTTCAGCTAATAAAATATACCATTGATTATCTAAATACATTCCAAATTCTCCTTTATTTTTAGGCTTAACTTGTGAAATACTTTTTACAACTGTAAAGTTTTTAGATATCTTTTCAAAAAACTCTTCATTGCTCAATCCATTTAAATCTTTTACAACTCTATTATAATCCATGATATATAATTGTGATGCTGGAAAAACTACTGACAAAAAGAAATTATATTCTTCACTTCCATTATGATTAGGATTTGCAAGTTGTCTTTCGCGTCCAACTATTCCTGCAGCAGCTGATCTATGATGCCCGTCAGCAACATACAAATTTTCAATTTCACCAAACAATCGAGAAATATTTGCAATTTCAGTATCGTCAGAAATTACCCACGCTTGATGTCTTACATTATAAACATCTGTAAAATCAATATTAGGAGTTAATTTAGCATAAATATTCAAAATTGTTTCTAATTCAATATTATCTCTATAAGTTAAAAAGATAGGTCCAGTATGTGCGTTAGTAATTCTAACATGCTGACATCTATCTTCTTCTTTTACTTGACGAGTATGCTCATGTTTTTTGATTTTATCATTCCAATAATCATCAACTGAGGTGCAGCCTACAAAACCATATTGAGTTCGACCGTTCATAGTTTGAGCATAAATGTAAAGATTTGCTTTTTCATCAGCTATTAAATTACCTTCATTTATTAATTTCCAAAGATTTTCTTTACCTTTTTCATAAACTTGAATATCATATAAATTTATACTAGGGTCTAAATCAATTTCTGGTTTGCCAACATGTAAAAAGGATAGGGGATTACCCTTTACTTCTTCTCTAGCTTCTTCAGAATTTAACACATCATAAGGTTTTGAAGCAATTAAATTTGCTAATTCTGGTTTTGGTCTATATGCTACAAATGGTTTTAAAACTGCCATAATTTTTGAATTTAAATTTTATTGATTTTTATTGTTTTGTTTGTAATTTTCTTTTATACTATGATAAAGCTGCTATTAATCTTTCTGCCATTTCTGTTGAAACTCTCAATTGTCCTTCTACTGTAGAGCCACCAATATGTGGAGTTGCGCAAACGTTTGGATGATTTAATAGTTCTTTTTGAGCTTCTGTAACTGGTTCAATAGTAAATACATCAATACCCAAACCTCTAATTTTACCTGATTTTAAACCATTTAACATTGCACTTTCATCAAAAACTCCACCACGCGCGGTATTAATTAAAATAACTCCATCTTTTAATTTGGCAATCTCATTTTCACCAATTAGTGCAGTAGCTCCTTTACCAAATGGAATATGTGCTGTAATAAAATCAGATTGAGATAAAAGAGTTTCTTTATCAACAAATTTTACATTTAAGTCAGTTTCATCTTCAATTAAATTATTTACTATCACATTCATTCCTAATGCCAATGCACGTTTGATAGTTTCTTTTCCAATCATACCAAAACCGAAAACGCCTAAAGTTTTTTGGAATAATTCAGTTCCGTTAGAATATTCTTTTTTGTTCCATTGTAAATTTGCCATAGTTTGCGTAGAAACATGCAAAAATCTACTTAATGTAAACATCATTGCAATTGCTAATTCCGCAACTGATATTGCTGATGCACCTGGAGTGTTTAAAACCGGAACACCTAATTCTTTTGCTGCCAAACTATCGATATTATCTATTCCAACTCCGGCTCTGCAAACTGCTTTTAAATTACCTTTTTTTCCTGCTTCAATTACTTCTTTTGTTACTTTAGTTGCTGAACGAACGATAATTGCATCATATTTACCAATATTTTCAATTAAATCGTTTAACTCATAAAATTGCTCAGTGATTGTATAATTTGCTGATAATAATAATTCTTTGCCTTCTTTAGCAAGTCCGTCTGTAATTAATATATTCATTATTATATAATTTTTTTGATTAAATTTTTATTTTTTGAATTTGAAAAATATACAATGACAAAATTACGAAAAAAACACAATCCACAACTACATTTGATTTAATTATAAATTTATTTTAAGTA
>JBEICW010000385.1:0-3636 GCA_040383785.1 Ignavibacteria bacterium
AGATGTAATTGGTCGTGGAAAGTGAAAGATGGTGGCGATGATTTATTTGTATGTCATAAGTGCTATACTGACAACTCTAAATTTTACCTTAAACATTAGAGTTTAGAGAATAAAATAATTAAATTTGATTGAATTTTTAAAAAAAAAATATTATGGCTAAAGTTTACACAAGAAAGCATACAAATAAAACTGCTTTTGAAAAACACAAAAAAGGTCTTAAAGGAAGAAAGGCTATTATCGACAAAATTGAGGGGATGACAATCACTTATCACTTCCCTGTTTCAGCATCGAAAAACACTTCACGTTACGAGGACTAAAAGTATAGACTACTACGGTAGTCTTTTTTATTAATAACAAAAAAAAAAAGATATGGCATCCTATAAATTAAAAAAGGATTTTAAAAAAAGTTTTTTTAGTAGCACAAATGGAAAACAAGATGAGTTATATTGGAAAATAGGCTCTGTAATTAATGGAAAACCTAATGGTTCGATTGTAACAACAGATGGTAATGGGGAAGTTCCGAAAGAGGGGATTATTGGTATTCCATCTTTTGAAATCCCTGTTGATTATTTAGAAACAATTTCTGAAACAAAAACCAAGTTAATTTTAGGCAATGATTCAGTAAATCTAAATATACCTAAAAATGACAAAACTTTCTTTACAACCAAGAATGTTGTGATTGGAGTTGTTGGTATTGTTGCTATTTTAGGGATTCTTAAATGGAAAAAAATAATTTAAAATAAAAGTTATGTCTAAATTAAAAAAGAAAACAACTTACTATGTAGGCAGACCTGTTAAACAGGGAAAACTATATGCTCAAAAAGTTGTGTTTGTTGATGCAAATGGAAAGAAAAATACCCAAACTACTTATTCTTCAAAAGCAAAAGATTTTCAAGGTGGTTTTATGGGGTTTGGTGTTACAGAAAGAGCAATAAATATCTCTCAATCTGAATTTGATAAATTAAACTAATACACTATTTAATAGTACATAAAAAAGGCTCTAAAATTAGAGCCTTTTTTTTGTTTTAACTTCTTGAAATAAAAGATTTAAACCTATCTCTATATTCAAACATTTTAACTACTAAATAATACAACATAATTATAATAATTAATTAAACTTCCCACTCTTTTAAAACCACCGATGTAACTGCTTCTTGTTCCTCTAATAAATCAATCATTTTTTCATACTTATCGTTGTCGTTACAAACTAAACAACCCTCTGACCATCCACCAATTTTTTTAGCAATTAAATCAGAACCTTTAAGGTATGTTGCACCGTGAATGTTCATATAGATTATATCATTATAAACAACACCTGCTTCATCAGTTTTACCATCTTTATCAAAATCTCTTTGATATGGAACACCTTTAATCTGTCTTAACGCTCTCATTTTACCCCTATGCAAACCAAACCTGTGAGCATCATAATTGATATGGTCTGCCAACATTACTGCCGTTCCCTTTAAACCTTTGTTGGTTGTGCAAGGTTGAACCATAATACATTTTTCATTTTCCATCAAATAAGACTTATCATCAAATTCATTGGTTGCATCTTCTGTTGAACGAACAAAAATGAGGTATTTACCTTTTGGAATACCTTTGTAATTCTTCATAGACTTAAATCTATTAACTAATTGTTCATCTGTGTATTTTCTTACGTTATTCATATTTTTTTATTTTATTTTCCCTCTTCTGATTTTTCTTCTTCTTTTTTAGAATCCTCTTCTGATTTTTCTTCTTCACTCTCTTCTTCTTCCTCTTTCGATTCTATTGAGTTTTTACCACTTTTAATTATAGCAAATATTTTTTCTGTTGATGTTAAACCTAAACAACCAAAAGACAATAGAGCAACTGAATCAACTAAATATTCAGCAGGAGCGTTATTAGGAAACAAAGTGTTATGTACCAAGCAATATAATAAAATTAATGCACTCAATACACCGACAAATCGTTTAGAGGATGGTTCGTTGTTATGGTCTTTCAACATTTTATGAATCCAAGTTTCTTTTTTATTTACCATTTGCTTATAAATTAAATATTCACGCACAAATATACTAAAATTAAAATCAAGTCTTTTTTAACTAAATATCACTAAATTTGCTCCAAAATATCTACAATATGAATTTAAAAAATGTTGGAAAAATAGCAATAGGTATAGGTGCAGTCTTAATACTATACTCTTTTATAACTAAAAGAAAAGTGAAAAATAGAAATATATTATTTGTAGGCGATTCAATGACTACTATAAGAGATAAAGATGGAAACGAAAATATTGGTTTTCAAACATATCCTAACCTTATAAGAAAAATGAATATCCCAAACATTAATATTGATGTATTGGCTATTGGAGGTAAAAAAACCCAATGGATGAAAGAGGAACTTCCTAAACAATTAGATTTAAAAAATTACGATGAAGTTTATATTTTTGGTGGAACAAATGATATTTTCAGAGGTGTTCCAATTAAAGATGTAGTTTCTAATGTTCAAGAAATGGTAAATCTTATCAATCAAAAAAACATAAAATCAAATGTTATAGTTGGTTCTGACACAAAAGAAGCGTGGGAAGAAAATCTATTAAATCCAAAACAATGGGGTTTAAAAACAAAAGAAGATATTTTAAATGTGAAAAAAACATATATTGATTATCAAGATAGTCTTAATAAAAACATTAAAGATTCAAATCTTATAACTATTAATATGGGGAAAGGAACTACCTACGATGGTGTTCATCCTAACTTACAGGGTAATAAAATTATTGCTGAAACAATTACAGATATTATTAAGAGAGGGTTATAGACCCTCTTTAATATATCTCTTCGGATTCATCTAAATCCCCCTCTTTCCAATCTTCTCTTCTCCAATATCTTTTTGGACAAAATTCTTTTGTAAGCATTGTTTTGAAGTGAGTAAAACAATAACAAAGACTACATTGTTTTTGGGGTTTCCATTGGAACTCACAGGAATTACATATCTTTCTTCGAGCAAGAGTTGTTGATTTTCTTGCGTATTCTGACCTATCTAATAAACCTAAAATACCCATACTAAAAATTGTTTAAAAAAAATGAGGTGTAATATCGACAAAACACCCCATTTACGATACTTAAATTATCTTGGCACACAAATATAGTGTTATATTTTATTATTCTGATAAATAATTATTATTTTTGCGAAAAAGTTTTTTATGTTGTACTTCACTATTTTCTTCCTTGTTTTTGTTATTGTAGCACTTATATTACATATAAATTATGCTCCTGCTCTTGACATTACAAGTGATGGTAAAATATTATTGTGGTACGGAAGAGAAGAAAGAAAATTTATCGTTCTAAAAAAATAGTATGGAAATCAAATATAGGTTTGCATTAGATAAGAATGATAATCTTATTGATGTTTCGGAGTTAAGCAGAGAAGAGTTATCAAAAGGAGATAAATTCTACTCTATCGACTGCCATAATGAACTTATACCAAAGTTAGGAGATGTAGTAACAAAACACTTCGCTCACAAAGGAGATAGCGAGGGTAATTACGAAAGTTACCTACACGCATTAGCAAAAAAAGTATTTGCTGATGAATATCAAAAGTGCCTTAACGAAAAAACACCATTTCTTTTTAAGTACAGAGTAGATAACAAATGTTCAA
>JBEICW010000386.1:0-3629 GCA_040383785.1 Ignavibacteria bacterium
AGAATTACTGATATATTAACTGATTGGTTAATATCAAAATCAAGAAGATATGAGATGAGCTTCTTTGGTCATCTAGCATTATTAACAAATATAAGTGAAAGAAAAGATATTCCAACAATGGGAGTTTGGATTAGTGCATCTGGTTTTAATCTTGGTTACAATGCTGCATTTCTAAATAAACTAAATACAAAAAATACTGAATTTGTGTTAATACATGAATTTATGCACCTAATATCAAATCACATAGATAGAACTCGTCAATTTAATTTAAATAGAAAATTATCTAATATAGCACAAGATTGTGTAATCAATTCAGAAATAATTGAACATTATTCAAAGCACGTTGAAATGATTGAAGGTGGTTTTAAAATGCCTTCTAAATTTGATGACCTGTGGATTTCAGAAGTTGTTTATGAATACTTACAAAGTGATAAATTCAAAAATGAAGATCCACAAATGTCTGAACAAATAGAAAAACTTATGGATGAGGAAGATAGTGTTCGCACAATGGATACATCTGGTTTATCACCTGAGGAGTTAAATGATTTAATTGATAAGATAATGAAGTCAGGTCAGTTTGATATTCACATGGAAAATGAAGTGCCTGATGAAATAGCTGAACAAATTGCTAATGAAAATTTATCATCTCTTAAAACAAGAGGATTAACATCATCTAATATTGAGAAATACATTGATAGAATTACACCACGTAAAACTGATTACGCATCAAAAATTAAAAAGTCGGTATCAACATTATCTGGTGCTAATAAATTTGAAACATATACTAGAATGAACAGACGTGGTATTGCAGGTAAGAAAGGGTTTAAACGTGATGGTGTTGGCTTTAATGTATTATTAGATGTATCTGGTTCAATGAATGGTTTTATTGAGTTTGTATTAGGTTATTGCTTTCAAAATAATATATTATTGAATATATTACAAGTTGATGCCCAGGTTCAAAAAGTTGAGCAATTTACATCTAAAAAAGACCTTAGTAAAATACAAATTAAAGGTTATGGTGGAACTGAACTACAACCTGGTGTTGATTATGTTGCTGGTAATAAAGAATTACGCAAATTAAACACAATGATATTAACTGATGGTTATTGTGATAATTTAGATTTTAGTAATCTACCAGGTAAGAAATTAATCATATCAGTTGGTATTGAAGTTAAATATACAGGTAGTGGTGTAACACAAATTGTTGTTGACCCAGAAGAAATTAAAAGAGATAGTAAAAGAAAATAAACATAAGGACTTTAATGGTATCATACTTCAAAATAGTTAAGATAGATAAGTTTTTAAAATTGGAAGATATAGGTGGTAATTTAAATGATGTACCACCTATATTTAAAAAGCAAGTATATGAAGCAAGAAAGAGAAACATGGCAATTAGATTACCGAATGATTTAACAAAGAAGAATTTTGTTAAATACATTGAATTGGATGAATTTGATAGATACAGATTAGAGAATATATAGGTGAAACAAACAATGAGTAAGTTAGAAACAATTGATATAAGTATAATTAAAGATAGAATATTAAAACGTGGTGATATTAGAATATGCAATAATGATATATTTATAACTGATTATGATAAGAATGAATACTCAATATTTGATTATTATTTAATAGATAAAGATATTTTTAAAGATAATTACAATATGATGGTAATACAAGCATTAGAATTGCTTAATATTGAGCAAAACATACTACGTCTTAATAGAAGTAGTAAAAAGAAAACTGATGATAATAATGAATTAAATAAAATGAATAGTAATAATTTTAAGGATGATTTATATGAATTTCAAGTTTTGGAACAAGAATACTGATGATACTGATAATGTTGATGATAATGAATTTCAATATGAAACAGGATTTGATGCTGATGTATTAGACGGTGGTGTAGATGAATACAATGCACAACAAGATGATGTGAATGATAATATCACATCAAATATCACATCTAATAATATAGTAATTGAATATGAGAATAAAGAAATGTATGATGTAATTAGATACCAAGATCCATTTCCTCCTGGTTATAATATTGATTTTAATTCAGACCTTAGTGATGATGATAAAAAATACATATTTGGTTTATTAGAAACAAATGATGAACTGAATGGATACTCAAGTAGTTCAATTGCTAGTATATTTGATAATATACACTTTAAGATATTGAGTGATTATCAATTTAATACCGGTAAGATTAATATTAATATACTTGATTTAGGTTCTGGCACTGGTAAATTACTTGATTTGATATTATCAATACCATCATTAAGTGGATTGAAAATAAATTACACTGGTGTTGATTTTAATGAAAATCTAATTAACATTGCTAAATATAAATTCTCATTATTACCAGACCAAATAAAAGATAGGATTAATATTGAATTTATTAATGCACCTATTGAGAGTTTTATCACAATTCAAAATCAACCAGAAATGAAATATGATTTAATATTCATAACAAATGTATTTGATTATGAATTAGAATACATAACAGGAACTGATTTTTATAATGATTATTTTGTTAGAATACATAATGTATTAACAACCGGTCAGTTATTAATTAATATACTAACATCATATTATAATACAAAGTTAAATGTTGATGGATTTATATTTGCTAATTTCTTTAACCCTAATGTTGTAAATCATAATTTAGAAAATGAAAATGATATTGCAATTGCTGATAAGGTATTTAAAATTAATACAAATGAATTAATTGGCTCATTAAAAGAAAATGGTATTGATACATATGAGTATACATCAAACTATTTCAATTTGAATTTTGACTTTATTAAAATAAAAAGATACTTATAACGTTTATATTTAAATATTCCTAATGAAATTTAATTATATTGGACTACCACATCTAATTTGTTTCATAATAAAGGAGAAGATTACATGGTTTTACTTAGTAAATTAAAGTCAGTAATAGAAAAATCACTGTTCTTACAATGTTTCTTAATGGTACTTGTAACATTGTATTTCATCAATTTAAAATTTGAAAATGATGAACTGAATGATAAGATTAAATATATTCAGAATAAAAGAATTAATGAAATTAATAGACGTATTGATTCATTAATATCTTATAGAAATAAAGAGTATAGTGAGCTCTTATTGCGTAAGAAAGCAACGCAATTATCTGGAATTGAGATACCAGATAAATTCAATAATAAACACATCAAAAAAGTATTTGATGAGTGTAAAAGAAATAATCTACCACCAAGATTGGTATTTAGATTAATAAAAGCAGAGAGTAATTTTAGAAAGAATGCTGTGTCAAGTGCTGGTGCCCAGGGTTTCTTTCAAATAATGCCTGCTACATATAGAGGGTATTCAAAAAAATTGAATATCAATAAACATAATGAAATGTCAAACATTGAAGTTGGTACATTTTATCTAAAAACATTACATGATTACTTTGATAGAAGAAAGTATTTAAGTAAAGATGAAAAATGGAGACTTACAATACTTAGTTATAATTACGGTATTGGTAGGGTAATAAATAACAGAGAAAGATTTTTGGGTAGTGAATTTGATAATTACAAATACCTAAATTACATCTTAAGTTAAACACAGTTTAGCTGCTCACAATAAACTAAATTAAATGG
>JBEICW010000387.1:0-3619 GCA_040383785.1 Ignavibacteria bacterium
AATCCTAAATCACTTGCGAACTTTTCGATATAAGCAATAATTTTTTCTTCTTTTTTAGAAGGGCGAGGATATTTTGTAATATCATAGAATATTTCCCAAACTATTTTTGGCTCTAAATTTCTAATTTCACTCATTATGTATCTCTTATATTTTATTTTAATATTCTAATTTGTTATTATACTATAAACGTATTTCATTTTGTAATATTTATTTTGCACTATTTGCACTAATCTTCCCATCTTGTACAAAAAAACTTCACGATATTTCACGATTATTGATTGTTTTTTATTAAATGAAATTTCCAATCTAGGTAGGTTGGGCGACTCGCCCAACAAATAGAAAAAGGTGTGGGTGGTGAAAGATATTTTTGATCCACGCCATAAATGACGTGTAATTTTTTTGGAATTATTTTGCACTATTTGCACTAACCTACCCATTTTGTACAAAAAACTTCACGATATTTCACGATATTTCACGATATTTCACTGTTTTTGCCGTTTTTTTTATTTTTTAATGAATTTTCTTAAATTAATTAACCATTGACTAGTTCATAGTTTATCACAATTTTATGACGTATTTGTTGCGTAAATATTTGGTTCTAAAAAAAAAGGAAAGTATTTTGCAATCCTTTCCCTTATATTCAAGAATATAAAATTCTATTTTACTTTTCCTCTTTAGCTTCAGTAAATTCTTCATTTAAAATATTTTCTAAATTTATATTTGCATTTACATCTATATCTTTAGAAGTAATAAATTCTGAAACTTCGGTATTGTCTTTTATTTCTATATTTCTGCTTTCTAATTCTGTTTCATCAACAATTTTGATTACTTCACTAAAATTGAAATATAGTCCTTTTTTATCTTCAGACAAATCTGCTGTGATTTTAATTCCGTTAAGTAAAATACCCTTCAAAATTTGCTCAGACAATTCATCTTCTACAAATTTTTGTAATGCTCTACGTAATGGTCTTGCTCCATATTTCTCATCATAACTTTTCTCAACCAAAAATTCCTTAGCAGCGTCAGTAAATTCTAAGTCCATATTATTCAATGACAATCTATCTTTTAAACGTTTGATATGAATATCAATAATTATACTAATAGTCTCTTTACTAAGTTTTCTGAAAATTATAAAATCATCAATTCTATTGATAAATTCCGGATTAAATTGCTGTTTCATCGATTCTTCGATTGACTCTTTTAGGTAGTCATAATCGCCATCTTTTTTATCAAAATTAAATCCAATTTTACCACCAGGGTTTACATCTCTAGTACCAACATTAGATGTCATTATAATAACAGTATTTTTGAAATCTACCTTTCTACCCAAGCCATCAGTCAATACACCATCATCAAATACCTGTAGTAATATATTAAACACATCCGGGTGCGCTTTTTCAATTTCATCTAATAAAATAATGCTATAGGGCTTTCTTCTAATTTTTTCAGTAAGCTGTCCACCTTCTTCATATCCTACATATCCTGGAGGCGCCCCTACTAATCTGGAAACAGAAAATTTTTCCATATATTCACTCATATCAACTCTAATTAGAGCATCTTCAGAATTGAACATAACTTTTGCTAATGTTTTTGCTAATTCTGTTTTACCAACACCTGTTGGTCCTAAAAACATAAATGACCCAATTGGACGAGAAGGGTCTTTAAGCCCAGCTCTTGCTCTTCTTATAGCTTTTGAAAGATGAGTAATTGCTTCGTCTTGACCTACTACATATTGTTTTAATTCTGATTCTAATTTTAATAGTTTAGCAGATTCAGTTTCAGCAATTTTATTTACCGGAATGCCTGTAATCAACGCTACTACATCAGCCACATCTTCTTCGGTTACTGGATATGACCTTTGAGTTGATTGAACTTCCCATTCTGTTTTTAATTGTTCTAAATCAGCAGTTAAACGTTTTTCTAAATCGCGTAATCTTGCTGCTTCTTCAAAATCTTGCTTTTTAACTACAGAATTTTTCTCAACTCTAACTTCGCCAATATGTTTTTCTAGGTCAATAATCTCTTTTGGAACTACTATATTTGCCAAGTGAACTTTTGCCCCAGCTTCATCAATAATATCAATAGCTTTATCAGGGAAATTTCTATCACTAATGTATCTTTCAGCCATTTTTACACTTGCTTTGATTGCATCGTCTGAATAAACTACTGAATGGTGATTTTCATAAGACTCTTTGATATTTTCTAATATTTCTAATGTTTCCGCTGCAGATGGTGGGTCAACCAAAATCTTTTGGAAACGTCTATCTAATGCACCATCTTTTTCTATATTTTGTCTGTATTCATCAAGTGTCGTTGCACCTATACATTGTATATCACCCCTCGCCAATGCGGGTTTGAATATATTTGAAGCATCTAATGAGCCCGATGCTCCACCAGCACCAACAATTGTATGAATTTCATCAATAAATAAAATCACATCTTTTGCTTTTTCTAATTCATTCAAAAGAGCTTTCATTCTTTCTTCAAACTGCCCACGATACTTAGTGCCAGCTACCAATGAAGCTACATCTAACGACACAATACGTTTGTCGTATAATGCTCTTGAAATTTTCTTTTGAACAATTCTCAATGCCAAACCTTCCGCTATTGCAGTTTTACCCACACCAGGTTCACCAATCAATACAGGGTTGTTTTTCTTTCTACGAGATAAAACCTGCGAAAGTCTTTCAATTTCTTTTTCTCTACCAATTACTGGGTCTAACTTATCTTCAGCTGCCATTTTGGTCAAATCTCTACCGAAATTATCCAATACTGGCGTTTTTACTTTTTCTTTACCAGATGACTTTGCATTAGGCGTTGCTTTTGCAGGAGGAAAATCTTGGTTGGCAGTAGTGCCACCATTTTGAATTGCTTCTATTTCTTTTCTAACTTTTTCGTAACCAATTTTAAACTCTAATAATATTTTTGCTGCGATATTATCTTCATCTCTTAAAAGTGACAAAAGCAAATGCTCAGTGCCAATTATATCTGATTTGTATAACTTAGCTTCCAAAAAAGTTAATTTTAAAACTTTTTCAGCTTGTTTAGTAAGTGGAATGTTTCCCAAATTAATTTTGTTCATTGAAGAATTTTTTACAGTTTCTTCAATTCCTTTTTTTAATCTGTATAAATCAACATTCAAATTCCTAAATACTTTAATTGCAAGACCTTCGCCATCTCTAATTATCCCCAATAAAAGATGCTCAGTGCCAATATAATCGTGTCCAAGACGAATTGCTTCTTCTCTACTCAACCTGATTACATCATTTACTCTACTTGAAAAGTTGCCTTCCATTTTATGCCTCAAAACTTATTTATTATTTTACAATTTGATAATATTATTAATAACAACATTAATAAATTAAATAATCAAAGTCAAACAATATAATTTAACGAATTTTTATTTGAAATATTTCATTTGTGGATATTTATTCTATTTATATAAATAACTAACATAATTATTTTTGAAAAATAGTCACACTTAAGACAAAAATGACAATTTTTCCTAATTATGTATTATTATATTATTGAATTAAAATAATTTTGTCAATAATTATATAAATCGGACAAAGAATACAAACAAATATATTTATAAATACTTAAATTAATTATATTATAA
>JBEICW010000388.1:0-3615 GCA_040383785.1 Ignavibacteria bacterium
ATGTATTATTTTACTTGAAAGTAAACTTAAATTTCATAAATTCTTTCAAATATAAAAAAATATTGAATAAGTTCAATTTAAATGAATTAAAATAAAATAGGTTTGCAATGGATTTAAATGAATTGTACAAAGCGAAAAATTCTAATAATAATCAATTAATCGAAGACAAAATTCAATTGGTAAGTTTTATTATTGGTTATGAAGAATTTGGTATTAATATTCTTCATGTTCAAGAAATTATTAAATTAATTCATATTACTCGAGTTCCAAATGCCGAAGAATATATCGCTGGTGTAATTAATCTGAGAGGAAAAGTTATACCTGTAATGAATATGCGTAAAAGAATGGAAATGGAAGAAAAAGAGTATAACTCTGATATGAGAATTATTGTAGTAGAAGTTAATAAAATTGTATTGGGATTTATAGTTGATAGTGTAAATGAAGTTATTAGAATTGATAGAAATACATTAGAGGAAACTCCGAAATCTTACAATTCAAGAGTGTTTGATTTTGTAAATAATATAGCAAAACTAAATGATAGATTAATTATCTTGATTGATTTAGAAAAATTAATTTCTGATTATAATCATTAGTTGAAACATTATATTATTATTTTTTTGTTATGAATTTAGAAAATCAAGTCAATTTAGACAAACAAAAAGTATTAGAGAAACTGTATTCTTTTCAAAGATTTGGCATAAAACCAGGTTTAGAAAGGACCTTAGAGTTATTGAATTCTGTTAACAATCCCCATCAAAAACTTAAATTTATTCATGTTGCAGGCACTAATGGTAAAGGGAGTGTAACAAGCTCTTTGGCATCGATATTAAGTGAAAGTGGTTATAAAGTTGGGCTATATACTTCACCCCACATTTTTGAATTTAATGAAAGAATTAGAATTAATGGCGAAATGATTTCTGATGATGATGTAATAAATTATTTTAACATACTTTTAGATAAATCTTTAGAAATTGGAGCCACTTTTTTTGAAATTACAACAGTAATGGCGTTACTTTATTTTGCAGAGCAAAATTTAGATATAGTTGTATTGGAAACTGGTATGGGAGGCAGATTTGATTCCACAAATGTAGTAATTCCAATTCTCACAATAATTACTAAAATTGACCTTGATCATCAAGAATATTTAGGAAATACAATTGAAGATATTTCTAAAGAAAAAGCTGGAATTATCAAAAATAATGTACCAGTAATTCTAAACAAAAACTCCAATAATGTAATTGAGATAATTCAAACTCAAGCAGATTTAAAACAAAGTAAATTTTATTATAGTGAAGATTTATTGAGTATTAACTTAATATCGACTAATGATGATTTAACTTCAAATTATAGTATTAAAATTGAAAATAATTTTGTAAATTTAAGTAGTTTATCGTATCTAAGTGGTTCACATCAAGAAGAAAACTTAAAAAGCATTATAGTTACAATTAATTTACTAATAGCAGATTACAACTTTAATATTACAGAAATTGCAGTTTTAAATGGCTTATCGGCTGTAAAAAATAAATTTGGTTTGAGGTATAGATTAGATAAAATTACAAAAACTATTAACAACAAAAATTACAATTTTTATGCTGATGTATCGCACAATCCCAATTCAATTAATTCTGCAATAAACAGTCTAAAATCAAGCGATTTAAATAATTTAAATATTCTTTTTTCTGTAATGGAAGATAAAGATATTAATTTAATGTTGTATTATTTGATAGATTACATTTTAGAAAATATAATACAAAATCCAAAACAAAAACTTGTACTAACTCAAATCAATTATTCAAGAGCTATAAAAGTTGATAAACTTTATGATATTGCATTAGAAATATTGAATGAAAAATTAAAGTATATGAATTTATTAATAGACCCAAAATCAAAAATAATTAAAATAGATAATGCAAACGAAGCGTTTGATTACCTAATGGATATCAATATTAAAACTGAAAACTCATTTATATGTTTGGGCTCGTTTTATCTTTTTTCTGAATTAGAAAATAAACTCAGAAATTAAACTTAAAGAATAAAAAAATAAAAATGACATCAAATTATCAATTTAAAAACTCTTTAGAATTTGCTAAAGAATTAGATAAAAATGACAAATTAGCGAATTTTAGAGGTAAATTTCATATTCCCAAAAATGAAAAAGGCGAAGAAAGTATATATCTTTGTGGAAACTCATTGGGATTACTTCCAAAGTCAACAAGAAGTTATATAGAACAAGAATTAAGTGATTGGGAAAAATTCGGAGTAAAAGGGCATTTTGAAGCAAAAAATCCTTGGAAATATTATCATCACTTTGTAAAAGACTCATTAGCCAAAATTGTTGGTGCTAAGCCAATTGAAGTAACTGCAATGAATACTCTTACTTCAAATTTGAATTCACTTTTATATACATTTTATAGACCTACTGCTGATAAATTCAAAATCATTGCAGAGGGTACAGCGTTTCCATCTGACATTTATGCTTTAAAATCAATGATTTCTAATTATGGTTATAATCCTAATACTGATTTGTTTTTGTTATATCCACGTACTGGCGAAACTTCAATTAGATTTGAAGATATTGTTAAAGCTTTGGATAGTCCAAATGTTCAAATGATAATGTTCGGAAATGTAAATTATTATTCTGGTCAAAATTTTGACTTGAAAAATATTACATTAGAAGCCCACAAACGTAATATTATTGCTGGATTTGACTTAGCACACGGAATTGGTAATATCAAACTATCACTACACGAATGGGATGTAGATTTTGCATGTTGGTGTTCATATAAATACCTAAATGCTGGACCGGGTTCAATAGCTGGAATATTCGTTCACGAAAGATATGCCGAAAGGTTTGATTTGCCAAGATTAGCTGGCTGGTGGGGTCAGAATGAAGCAACAAGATTTTTGATGTCTCACGAATTTGAACCAATGAAGGGTGCAGACGGTTGGCAGACTTCTAATCCTGCTGTACTTACTTTAGCGAGTTTAAAAGCATCTCTAGATATTTTTGATGAAGCTGGGATTGATAATTTAATTGCAAAATCTAAAGTGCTAACGAGTTTTACTGAGTTTTTGGTTAATTCTATTAATACCGATAAAATTGAAATTATTACACCCAAAAATGAAAGCGAAAGAGGTTGCCAATTATCTATAAGAGTAAAAGGAGCAGATAAAAGATTATTCCAAGCATTAGAAGCAGCGAATGTAGTTTCGGATTGGAGAGAGCCTGACGTAATTAGAATTGCACCGGTGCCACTTTATAATAGTTTTGAAGATGTATATAAATTCGCAAAAATATTAGAAAGTATATTATAATTATCATAAAATATTCTATATTTTAAATTAATACTCAATTTAACACTCAATTTGGAATGAAATTGGGTGTTTTTTTTGTGCAAATTAAATTAATAAATGGTATAAAACTACAAATATTTGCAATTAAATTAAATAAAAGATTATATATTCAAACAATTAAAATTAGTATAATTTGTCTTTAAACTACTAAAATAAACATAAATTAATTTATATTTTTATTTATAATTTAATATCTATTTTTTATTTCTTTTTTGTAAAATTATATAATTTAAAAATTTTAATAACTAAAAATGAAAATCA
>JBEICW010000389.1:0-3614 GCA_040383785.1 Ignavibacteria bacterium
ATTAATTCCAAATCTTAAAAATGTTGGATTGGGATTACCTAACTCTATAAGTAGATTAGAAGAATCATTTGACCCAACAAATTTTTTGAAAACAAAAACATATGGTACTTCTCCTGCAAATACAACAATAACTGTTAAGTATTTAATAGGAGGTGGGGTAGTATCAAATGTACCTGTAAATACAATAAACACAATAGATAGTATTCAATTTGATGAAGATACTAGCTACTTCAATAGTCAGCAATTAGCTTTATATATTAGAATGAAAGAAACTATTGCTATTGATAATGAAATACCAGCAACTGGTGGTAGAAGTGGTGATAGTATAAATGAAATTAGAGAAAATGCATTAGCAAATTTTTCGGCACAAAATAGAGCAGTAACTGCAAAAGATTATCAAATTAGAGTATTATCAATGCCTTCAAAATTTGGAGCTATTGCAAAAGCTTACGCTACGGCTGATGGTACGTTAGACAACAATTCTCCATCATCTATATTAGCATCTCCAAATCATTTGCAAGAATTTACGGATTTGGTTATGAGTTTTGTAAACAAACCAGATGCTGAAGAACCATCACAAGCAGTTGTTAAAGAACAAATTACAAAATTTTTAGTTGGTAAAACTTCAAATGAAAATGAAAAAAATAATCCATTTGCAATTAATTTATATTTGTTAGCATATGATTCGGATGGTAGTTTAACAAATATCAATAGAGCGGTTAAGGAAAATTTAAAAACATATTTGAATGAATATAAAATATTAACCGATGGTGTTAATTTATTGGATGGATTTGTAATCAATATTTGAATAAATTTTGAAATTATATGTTATCCAAACTATAATAAAACAGAAATATTAGTACAATGTATTAACGCATTAAAAGAATATTTTGGTATAGAAAATATGACATTTAATCAAACTATTAATTTAAGTGAAGTTGAATTATTATTAGCAAATATTGAAGGAGTATCATCTGTTCCTATGTTAGAATTAACAAATAAGTGTGGTGGCAAATATGCACCTCATTCATATAATATAATTGCGGCAACTAAAGATAAGGTTGTATATCCATCGTTAGACCCATCGGTTTTTGAAATTAAGTTTCCTGATGCAGACATAAAAGGCAGAGTAAGATAATGGCATACTATTTTTTAACAGCATCAAAAGATGCATCGGTATATCTTCAACAACCAAACCAAAATACTGGATTGGACGAGATATTGGAAATTAATAAAGTTTTCTATGGTAATATTAGAGATAAATCTAGAGCATTACTTAAATTTGATGTGGGGTATTTATCAGCATCATTAGCAAACGCATCAATATCTATGAGTCAAGCTACTCTTATTTTAAAAGAAACTAAGAGTGAAGAACTTCCATTAGAATATACATTATATGCATATCCTATTTCTCAAAGTTGGCAAATGGGTAATGGTACTAGATTTGATGAAATATCAACACAAGGAGTAACTTGGAATTATAGAGAAGGTGATTCTACATTAGATTGGTTACCTACTAATGCATTTTTAAATACATCAACGGGTTCATATGCTGGTAAAGGTGGAGTTTGGCATAAAACGCCATTTGCGTATCAATCTTTTAACTATCAAACAGCTGATATAAATATGGATGTATTATCTATGCTTAGAGTATGGATGAGTGGTTCTATTTCAAATGAAGGTATGATAATAAAGCATTCTGCTGAAGTTGAAGATGATTCATTGGATTATGGTATTGTTAAATTGTTTAGTAAAGAAACAAATACTATATATCAACCAAAAATAAGAATAGGTTGGGATGACCAAAAATTTGTAACTTCAACTTTAAGTCCAATACTTTCTGAAAATATTAAAATTGGAATAACTAATTTAAAGAAAGAGTATAAAGTTGGCACTATTAATAAATTAAGAATTTTTGGTAGAGATATGTATCCACTAAAAACATTTTCAAATACATTTGAATACAATGATATAAAATATTTACCACAAACCACATACTATCAAGTAAAAGATTTTAATTCAGAAGATGTAATCATACCATTTTCAGATTATTCAAAAGTTAGTTGTGATTCTTCTGGTAACTATATAAATTTAAATTTAACAAATTGGGAAGCTAATAGAGCATATAAAATAGAATTTAAAATAGATTTAAATGATAGTACTCAATTTTTTGATGATGAAATTGTATTCAATATTATAAAGTAATAAAATGGCAAATACAGGTTTACGAAATGAACAATTTATCAGTGAGTTAGTCACAAGTGGTTCGTTAGCCATAAGAACAAAGAATGAAAGTGGTATTCATACATTTGAGGCAGCTGTAAGCGGAGGTATAATATCGGGTCAATTAAATAGACCGGTTTATAATGAAAACGAATTAGTAAAATCGGTAGATACTGTAATTATAGAATTATTACCACAAGATGTAGTTCCATTAGAAGATACAGTACCAAGAAGAATTTATAATCCTGTAACACAATCTGTAATAGATTTAACTGTTGAGGTTATCCGATTAAATAGCGAAGTAGCAGATTTACAATCAAAAGTGTCTGAATTACAAATCGTAACCGAAAGTTTACGAGTTGAAATTGATAATGCAAGTATAGTAGCAGCAGCCGCAACAAATCAAGGTGACCAATCCAATTTAAAAGTACAATCAACTATTCAAGATTTATCAAACGCAATTCAAAAAGCAACATCTGAAGCAATTCAAAGAGTATCTCTTACGGCACGTACACAAGCATTAGAAGAGCAAAATAAAACATATAAAGAAGAAATTGAAGGTAAGGCATCTAAAATAGCAGATGGGCATAAAGGTTCTGGTGATATTACATATAAGATAGTAAAGAGAGGAGCGCCTGATGACAAGGATTTAAGAGTAGAGGTAACCGCTGGTCTTGCTGTTAATTGGGTAAATGGACCTGAAATTGAAATATATAATCCAAAAGATACAGCTGTAACTGTTGAAGTAAAAGAAGAAGCACAGGATTTATTAAAAGAAACATCTCCAATTACTATACAACCAAAAGAAACTAAAGTATTAACATTAGTAGTTGATACGGCAAAAGCAGCAACTAAAGACCCTAAGAGTAGTGGTGGTATTTTTGGAAGCTTCATAAGTGGTAATGATAAAGATTATGATGGTAATATAATATTAAAAAATCCTGGTGGAAGTAGTACATTAACATTTAGAATGCGTAAGAAAAAGAAATAAAAAATGGCAATAAAAACATTTAAAGAAATATTACAAAACAAAGGATATCGTATTGAAGCTAACGATAGGCAGATATTTGAAAATGGTACTGTACAATCTTTTTTTGGATTGAGTGATAGCGATTGTATTGAATTTATAATTTATGATTCAAACGATAATCAATTACCACAATCATCTTATGGATTAGTTAGATATATTCCAATGACATCTCAAAATATTGGGGATTATTTTTTGATTGCAGAGGGTACATTAATTCAACGATACAAATTCCCTTCTGAATATTTTATAGATGCTGAAAGATTATTAAGAGAGGCGGGATATTCTAATGGTATATTTAAGACACAAATAACTCTTATAAATAAAAGAGCAGGAAGTGAAAAAGCTTTAGATAAACTATGGA
>JBEICW010000390.1:0-3606 GCA_040383785.1 Ignavibacteria bacterium
ATCAAAAAAGTAAAGATACCAATATGAAATCCACTAACAGAAAATAGATGTGCTGTGCCGTTTTTGGAGAAAATTTCCTTAGTTTGCGTATCTAATTTAGTTTGGTCGCCAAGAATAAATGCATTTACAAAAGCGTTACTTTGTCCTTGGTAAAGTCTATTTATATTAGCTACAATGTGATTGTTGAAGTTGTTTTTTATATTAGGAGTTGCTTTTTCGGTTATCGAGAAATCGCTAAATAAAGATTTTGCAACCCAATGTGCATTATAATTATCGCAGAATTTTCTTTCATTAAACTCACCATAAAATTGAGTAGTTTTGGGAAAAGATAGCTTAGCTTTTGCAGTAAATTTGTCGCCAGTTTGGAAGTTTACATTTTTGGCATTGGATAATTTTAATATAACATTTGACTTATGAGTTGGCAAAAAAGTAGATTGGATTTTTGAATTAACAATTAGTTTATAATTGGTTAAAGTAGAGTCTGAAATGTTTTTCTTTTGACTAATAATTCTTTCAATTTGCCTCGATAAATATACTTCTCTTTGCTCAAACAGAAATTCTTTGGGTGTGGTATTAAGTGAATTGAAATTAATGAAATAAACATTTGCTCCAATCAAAAAACATAAAAAAGTATATTGAATAAAGTATAACTTTTTGGTATAAAACGCAATTATTAAAGGTAATAAAATTACATTAAAAATAACACTAATAAGATTCAAATTGTAATTTAAAAATCTAATTGAAATACTCAAATCAAATTGCTGTAAAATATAATCAGCACCAAACCCAAAAAAAAGCCCTGCACTCATAATTAATAATAATTTGAGTACAGGGCTAATTTTCATTTTATTTAAGATTTTTGACAAACTTCAATAAATTACGTTATTCTAAATTTCAATTATTCAAATATATTTAAAAAAAATGGAATTTAAAAGTATAATTTATAATTTGTTTTGGAAAATAATAAATTAATCGTCCCAACCTTTGCCTTTATTTTTTTTACCTTCACGTCCGCCATTTTTTTCTCTCATTTCCATCATTTTTTCCATTACTTTGTCTTTGAATCCCATTTCAAATACTAAATATTTAGCATAAGTATATTCATCTAAAACCATTTTCATTTCTTTATCTCGTTCAAGAATTGAATTATGAAACTCACCTTGTAATTTAGTTAAATTATTAACTTTGTCTTTTATAGCAGGGTTAGTTTTATTATTATCTTCAAGCATTCCACGTAATTCTTTTAGTTGAGCACGGATTTCTTCCATTTTCTTCTCGTGTTTGCCTTCATATTCATTATATTTAGCCAAAAATTTATCTGAGGCAGCAGCATCTAAATCTAATACTTCCAAAAGTCTGATTTTTTTCATAGTTTTAATTCTTTCCATATTTTTCTCTTTTGCAGACATTTGCAAACTTGAAAAACTGAAAGTTATTATAAACAAAGATACAAAAAAAGTAGAGATTAATTTTCTAAAAGCCAAATTACTTTTAGTATTTTGAATGTGTGATATATTCATTTTTTCACCTTTAAAATTAGTTAAATTATTTAATTTTTAAAATTTCTTTTAGTAAAACAGGCACCTTGCCTGTTTATTCCTTTGTGGTTTCTACTACACTCAACCGCCCAGATTGTTCTTTATTGTAAAGTCAAGGCATTGCCTTGACTCGCAGGACCTTTTATCTGGAATATTCTTCTGATGACAAAACTAAGAAACCCCTTCCCAACCCTCCCCAAATCAAAGATTTGGAGAGGGAGTAAGAACAATTTTTCCAAAGACCTTTCCCTTTTTTCTTCAAGTCTCCCCTAATTTCTGGGGGAGATTTAGAGGGGGTTTTTGTTTGTCCAAGACAGACTTTCTCTATAGTAAGTCTTATGAGACAAGGCAGTGCCTTGTCTTTACAATTGTTTTCAATATTCTTCCTTTCTTAGTCCTTTCCTTCTCCCTGCCCTAAGGAAGTGGGGAGATTATATATAATCTCGGGTGGGGTCATAGAACTGTTTATCTGAGCAAAACTTTCTAAATCGTAAATCTTTAGACGACCCGCCGGTCGTCTCTACATTTAGTAAACAAAAATCAAATCTAATCACATTTCATTTAGAATAAATTGCAATTCTTCTTCTTCTAAATTATATATATTATTATTAAAATTTATTGGATTGCCACTATCCATTCCAGAAAGTTTAAAAAGAATTTCTTCTTCATTTGTAGTATTCAATTGTGCCACGTTATTTAGTGCTATGTCGTTTGAAATCTCGAGACTATTATCATAGTTTAAGTAATCTATAGTATTAGAATTGTAATTTGCAAAATCTAAGATTTCATCATCTGTAATTTCATTTTTTAGAACAGCCAAATCTTGTTTTGATATAAATTCAATTTTTTGTGATTTAATTCCTGTAGGTTTGGGTTCAGCGAAACCAAATCTTTCTCTAAGCTGCAAAGGTCCCAAAGTCATATCCAAAAAGTCATCAGAAACGTAATATTTTGCTATAACGATAATTAATACCAAACCAATCGCAGGAGATAAAAATTTAATAACTGAATAATTACCGCGTGAAATTTTTTGGTCATTTATTCTTTTTTGCACCTTATAAGACATATTTTTAGTGCGTTGAATCAAATTATCTTCCAAAGTTGTTTTATTTACTTCATCAAATGCAGTTCGGAATAAATGCACTTCTTCGATTATATCTGGATGATAATTCAAATTATATTCGAAAACTTGCTTTTCATATTCGCTCAAAGTGCCAAATAGGTAATCAGAAACCATATCTTGCATTTCAGTTTGGGATATAATTTTGTTTACTTCTTCTTGATTTGAATTTTCAATTTTATTTTTTATAGTATCAATCGTTTTCATTTTTTTTCAGTTTAAATAGTAATTAGTTTATATTTTTTTTGTAAATTAAATTTAAATCACATAAAATAATTACAATCCATTTTTATATTTAGTAAGTTCAGTTGCTAATTTTTTAGTTGCATGAAAATAGTTCGCTTTTAATCCACCAATAGAAACATTCAATAGTTCGGAAATTTCATCATAAGTTAAATTATCAAAATATCTTAGTGCAAAGGTTTCTCTCTGTTTATCAGGTAATTTATTTAATGCATTCATAAATAATGTTTCCAATTCTTTATTTTGCATCAAATGTTCTGGGTTGCTGCTATGTTCATAGTCAGGAAAGTCATAAATATCATCATTATCGCTTATATTTTTACTTCTAACAAATAAACTTTTAAATTTATTTTTTAGTTTAAAATTATGACATTGATTAATTGTAATTCGATAAAGCCAAGTATTCAAGTTGCTTTCTAATTTGAATTTATGTAAGTTTGATAATGCCTTTATGAAAACTTCTTGAGCTACTTCATCAGCATCTTCGTATTGCCCCAAATACCTATATGCAGTATGATAAACAAACTTCTGATATTTCCTAACAAAAGCATTTGCGGCACGATTGCTTTTATTTTGGACATATTCAGAAATTATTATTTCATCATTGTCATATAGTAGTGTTGTATTTTCCAATTTCTTGTTGTTTGTGTCTAATTTTAATAATTATAATTAATATATAAATTGTAAATAAATTTTATTTAAAAT
>JBEICW010000391.1:0-3605 GCA_040383785.1 Ignavibacteria bacterium
ATTACTTCTTTTGGGCTTTTCTGCTTTGCTGAAAGCTCTTTGTGCATTGTGTCAATACGATTCATTAATAAGTCGTATTGCTCTTGCGGAATTACGTTAAAATTCATCTGAATAAAATTTAATGATTGACTTATTTAATTGCTTTTTTCTTCATCCATTGTAAGAGCTCTGCTCTTTCAAAGTAAAGTTTTTTACCCTGAGGGCAATAGTGGGGTATTTGCTTTGTACTGGTTAGTTTGTACAAATGTGAATGACTAACATCTAATAATAAAGATGCTTCTGAAAACGACAACACTTCTTTGGTGTTGATGTTTTGATGCTGCAACATTGTCTCAATGTTGTCCAGCTTTTTAAGAATTAATTTTTCGCTCATAATAGCTTTTTTAAAAGTTTATGAGACAAAGGTATGGTGGAGGTAAGGGTGAAAACAGTAAGAGAGTAATAGACATTCTTAACTCTTACTACAATTACTGTTTATTTTTTCAATTTTATCAAAATCTTGTCAATTTCTTCTTTTTTTTGAGTATTCAAAGAAGATGCAGATTTATTAAAATTAGTTGATGTAAGTGGTCTGCCTTCTTTTTTTGTGATAAATAGACCTGAATTTTGAATAGACTTACTATTTAGGTTTGAAAAACAAAAATCAATTTCCTTTAAAATATAAGAGAATATGTTTGTTTGACAGGAGATTTTAATATTAAAAGGAATAGTGGAATAGTCATTATAAGTAAGAACTTTAATCAAGTCTTCAATATCATTTTCTATTAAATCGTATTTCAAATTAAGTTCAAGAATAACTTCTTTTAAGACTTGTGTTTTATTTCTTTTATTAAACCCAAAATTTTTAGGCTTTGGTTTATTTTTTATTTGGGGTAATTCTTTATTATCAATATTATCAAGTAACAGTGATTGTTTCTTTAAAAATTGTTCATATTTAATAAGTAAATCAGCAACAAATCTTGGTGACTTTCTCAAATTTTCACCATCATAAGGCAAAATCTTAGTAAAATCATAATTGTCAAAACGAATTATATCATCATAAGCCAAAATAACTTCATTTGGTCTTTCAAAAACAATTATTTGAGATAATCTTTGATAATCTAACACTGTAAAATCACCTAATGTAAACTTGTTTATAAGGTTTAATTGTCTTGAGATATTAATTTTTTGAATTTCTCTGGGAGAATTTGTTATGTTATCTCTTAAACTATTCAATTCTAAATCCAATGCTTCATTATATAACACTAATTGATGTTTGTTAACAACTTCTAAATAATGTTTAGGATATAAGTGTTTGATGATACTTAAAAATCCTGTGTTAGGATATTTACGCCAATCATCTAAATTAACACTGCCATTATACCATTCTTCAACATACTCATCACTACCGTCATACGGGGTGAAGCCATCATATTCATCAATTTTTGGATTTCTTATTTTAAAAGAGGAGTATGCTAACATATCAATATCGTTTGCATACCATTGTAAAATTTCAAGATATATTTCTTTAAGGTCTGTATAAGTTGATAAACCACTTATTTTGTTTTGAAATTTAGAAATTTTAGGAATTAAAGGAGAGTAATCCGCATAATACCCTTCAGCAGAATTTAAATCTATGTCTTCTAACTCTTCTAAAACTCTGCACCAACTCCCATAGATGAAATTTTTGAATGTATATTTTCTAAGTAAATCTCTACTTTCGTGAACATAAAAATTATATAAAGCTGCATTATTTTCTTTATGAAAATCATTCATCAATTGTTCAAAAAGCAAAAGTTTAGTGTTTTCTGAAAAAACAACTTTCAACATAATATTAATTTCATCCTCAATCTCTTTCAAATCTGAATTAGAATTTATTGAATTATAATAGTTGTATCTCTTTTCAAAATCAACCAATATATCATTTAAAACTTTCAGTGCTTTCTCCAACATAATCTCTAATCATTAAACGCATCCATAGCCTTATCTAACTCCGAATTTACAATTTTAGCATAAACTTGTGTTTCTTTAATTGCTGAATGGCCCATTAATTTGGAAACTTTGTCAATTGAAATCCCTTTTCTAAGTGCTCTTGTTGCCCAGGTGTGGCGTGCTATATGTGTTGATATTGGTTTTTTAATTTTCGCTAAACCACCAATTATTTTTAAGTTTTTATTAATAGATGCTGTTGCTCTACTCAACTCATTATCTAAATCTCTTGGGTCTTCAATATTCAATGTATCAGGATAAATCGGAAAAATAAAATCATCACTTTTTCTATCTTTAGATTTGTAAGAGTTTATAATATCAATTGCAATCTGAGGAGCTTTGATTGTAAATTGCTCATTGGTTTTCTTAATGATAAAACGAATATATTCACCATCAAAATTTTTCCATTTTAGACTTAAGACATCAGAAATTCTTATCCCACCGCAATATGCAGAAAATATAAAAGTGTTTTTATGCAACTCTAATTTAGAATTCTTCTCAACCGCAACCTTCATAAACTCGTTTAGTTCTTCTTCTGTCAAATATTCACGAATGGTCTTTTCTTGTTTTAATTTATATTTAAGAAAAGGAGAGTCTGTAATATCAATTATGTTTAAACGAATTGCATCATTGAAAATTTTACGAATGAATTTTAAATCCTTATAGATAGTATTTGTTTTATTGGCGTGTTCTTTTCTTAAATGGTTTTCATACTTCATTAAAAACTCAGGAGTAATATCTTGAAAAGTAATTGCAGACTCTTTAACAAACTCTTTGACTTTCTTTATGATCGATTTGTTTTTATCATAGGTACTAATTTTACCTTGCGTTTCATATTGCTCAACTATGGAATCAGCAAATTGAAAAAAATCTTTTGGAGACTTACCATAAATGTGTTCTTTCAATTTTATTGTTGAAACAGACTTATTAGTTGTTTCAAATTCTATAACCTGCGCTTCAAGTTCTGCAAATTTAGTTGATAGAAAAGAATTGGTTCTTGCACTATTAGAATGCTTCGATTTTACTTTGCATTTATCAAAGTCCCAATTATCAATATGAACCATAATACCAGAGGTTATATAAGATGTTTTTCTATTCTTAATAATTCTGAAATGAATAGGAGCTTCGTTTTTTTTGTTTAACTTATCCTTTCTAAATACTATATTTACTGACGCCATAACTTTGTTTAGTATAAACAAATATACGAAAACAAAAGCAAAACGGGGTAAACAATGGGGTAAACAATTTGATTATTTCATACTATTTAAAGATATTAAAACAATATGATAAAATATATAAACATCAGCAAAACAAGGGTTTTTAAGGCTTTTTAAGCTCTTTTATACTGTGGAATATTAGCCCAGGTGGGACCACAAGTTCGATAGAAATATTGGGATTTAAACCCTTCTTAATCATAGTATTAGGAAGGGTTTTTTGTTTAAGTGTAAAACATTTGTGTGAAACAATTTTTACATTTTTTATTCTATATATATTTAGGATCAAACCCGAAAGTTGTGGGGAGCCAAAAATTACGCATAAATATTTGTTAACCTAAAAAGGAAAAATTCAACGTTTCTAACCCCTCTAAATTGTGCTCTAAAGGCTTTGATTTTTGCATTGAACGATTCTGCTGAAGC
>JBEICW010000392.1:0-3604 GCA_040383785.1 Ignavibacteria bacterium
ATCTTTACCACTCACCCCAATAGATTGTGGTTTAAAAATTCCAGAATCTGACTCAAGTAATAAAATATGGTCTTCTTCTTTATGAACTTTTGCGTACTCTTTGCCACCACGCGAGCCATTTTCTTCATTAGTCCAGCTAACTGCTCTAATTGTATGTTTTGGAGTTAGCCCCAGTCTTTTTAAGAGTTTTACTGCTTCCCATGTAGCAACACAACCACCAGCATCATCTTGTGCACCAGTTCCAACGTCCCAAGAGTCAATATGCCCACCAACAGCAATTACTTTATCTGGAAATTCTCTACCTCTGATTTCGCCCATCACATTATTAGAAAGTGCATCTGCTTCGAACTTTGCTGTAATTTTCATTGCAAGTGTAACATTTACTCCCCTATCAATATATCTTTCAATCAATTCAGCATCTTCTGATGTAATTGCTCCGTGTGGAATTTTGGCTATTGAATCGTTATAACCCATTACTCCTGTATGTGGATTATTCATATCATTGGGGCTAACGGAACGAATTAAACTTGCAACTGCACCACATTCTGCTGCCCAAGTTGCTCCATTGAAGCGATATTGGACTGTTGCACCGTAATTTGTGAATTTCACATTAAATAATACGATTTTTCCTTTTGCTTTTTCTTTATTTGCAAATAATTCTTCTTTGCTATGTACCAAATATACTTCACCTTTGATACCATTTTCTGGAGTTGCAACGCTTCCACCCAAACTTAACATTGGGATATGTTTGTGTTTTGGTACAGTCATCATTAATGATTCGGTGCCTCTTTTCCAATTCGGTACATATACTTCTTCTTTTTTTACATTTGCCAAACCATCTTTTTTCATCTCATCATAAATCCAATTTATAGCTTTTTCAAGCGATTCAGAGCCGCTCAATCTATGACCAAATGAATCGCAAAGTATTGATAATCTTGTATAACTCGAGCTATCTTTATTTGCTTCTTTAATTATACGATTTGCTATATCTAAATATTTAGAATAAACTTCGTCTTGGTTTAATTTTTGCGAGTAAGAGTTATAAGATATTGTGCTAAATAATATACTTAATACTAAAATTTTTATACAATTTGTAATGTTCATTTTTCTACTATTATTAATTAAAAAAACTTTGTTGAATTATTTATAAAACATTTAAACAAATTAAATAAAAGTTAGTTTATAAAAAAATACTATTTTTGTAAATCTTAATTTGTTAATATTAAATTATGAAATAAAATGTGTGGACAATTTGATTTAATGGCAAAAGTTTCTGATTTGTCAGATGATTTAGATGATTTTGAACTTGAAAATCCTGAGTTTATTGAGCAATTAAATATGAAATCTGACCCAAGTAAGGAGAAGTTTCATTATGTACCTTCAAGTGGCGTTGTTGGGCTTAAAATGCTCGAAGATAATAATCTTGGCAACAAACTATATTTAGACCAGATGCGTTGGGGATTATTGCCTAATTGGACTAATGATATCAAAACAAGTTACAAAATGTTTAATGCCAGAATAGAGACTATTTTTGAGAAAAAGAGTTTTAGTGGTTTAATTCGTAGAAACCGTTGTGTGATTATTGGGAGCTCATATTTTGAATGGCAGAAAATTGAAAATAGTAAAAAGAAAATTAAATTTCAATTTACACCCGAAAATCTAAATTTATTTTATTTTGCTGGACTTTATAATAATTGGGTAGATAGAACTACTGGTGAAGTAATTCCAAGTGTTACAATGATAACCAAGCCGGCTATTGAGCAAATTACACATATTCACGATAGAATGCCTGCAATTTTATCACAGAACCAATTAAAAAATTGGCTAAGCTCAGATATTAAATCAGCTAAAGACATAGATTTTTTGAATAATCAAGAAATTGGAATTAATTTTCAAGAAGTTGCATAATTAGTTTTAAATTAAAAAATAATTTACGAGATTGCTATAAGCCGAATTCTGTCTTTTAGGGTTTTTCCATATCCTAAGAGATGATAATTTATCTGGGAATAATGTTGCCATTACCCTCAAGCGCTCTACCCGAATAAACTACTTTTTTTTACAGACCAATTTGCATTGGAATGGAAATCATAACAAAGCGAACAACTTTGCAAATTAACTCAAATATTATTCATATCTAAGTTAATAAATTTATCCATACTTGAGTTTGCTCCTTGTGGGGTTTGCCAACTGTAACTGTCGCCAGCACAGCAGTGAGCTCTTACCTCACTTTTTCACCCTTACAGCCAATATATTGCTATATTGGTAGCGGTTTGTTTTCTGTTGCACTTTCCATCGGTTTATGTTTAGTTCCTAAGTATTTTTTCAAATAAATAAGATTCAACTTTTACCGTCTTTGCGTTACAAAGCACAATGTTCTATGGAGTTCGGACTTTCCTCAATTATGTTCATTATTGAACACCATTGCTACCACCCGCAATCCCGTAAATATATTTTTTTTAGAAAAATAAAAAACACTCCCAATTGAGAGTGTTGTTTTAAATCATAATCGAAACTAAGAATTATTTTGCTAATAATTCAGCAACTACTTCTTTAAAATTACTATCATCAACAAAACTTTCATCACCAATCAAAACTCTACCACAGTTTTCGCAGTATTGCAATTTTTCTTCAGCATTATTTCTAATTTCTACGATTTGTTGCTTTGGTAAAGAACTATAACAGCCCGAGCAGCTATCACGTTTGATTTTAGCTACAACGTCATTATGGAATACTCTAACTCTATTATAATGAAGTCTTGTTTCGTCTTTTAAAGCATTTAGAACTTTATCTCTTTTGTCAAACAAATCTTTCAAAATTTGGTCTTGTTCTGAATTTAATGCTTTTATTTGATGTTCTAATTCATCTAATTCACTTTTTGCAGTTACAAATTGTGATTGTTGTTCAAGTAAAATTCTATTCAAATTTTCTTCTTTAATACCTTCACTGCGTAATCTGTCAGAAAGTTTTTCATGTTCTTCTCTAACGTATTTAATTTCACTTGTAACAGCGTCAAATTCTTTATTGTTTTTAACTAAAAATTGCTTTTTAGCCAAACCTTCTTCTTTATCTTTTAATTCAACTAAAGTAAATTTAGCAGTTGAGCAAAAAGTTTTAATATCGACAAGTAGTTGTGATGTTTCGTCAATCATACCACGTAATTTAATTACTTTTGCTTCTTGAGAGCGAACTTTGTCTGGTAATTCACCATACTCATCTTTCAACTCATCTAATTGTTCATCAATAAATGAAAGAGCTGCTAGACCTATAATTTGCGATGCCATCTATAAATACCTAATGATTTAATAAATAATTTAATTGATTTTCTTTATAATTTAAATTCGGATAAAAATCTACCGGATTTGTTAATACTTTGCTCAAATAAAATTTGATTTTATTTTGAGTATCTAATTCAATAATATTTGAATTAGAAGTATAATTTTCGTATTTTTCTTTAATAATTTTATACATACCATCTGGAACAAATTGTTCCATTTCATAATGACCAACATCAATCATATTTATCACACCACGACATCTATGAAATGTATGATAAGATATATCAGCTGTTATGAATGTATCTATTTTATCTTCATTTGATAGTTTC
>JBEICW010000393.1:0-3603 GCA_040383785.1 Ignavibacteria bacterium
AACTTTTGATAGGTTTCTAAAAATTGTTTCTTTAAACATTTTGATTGAGTCTTTGATAGGGTCAACTTTACTTCTATCGTCATTATACCATAATACAGAGACTTCTGCGATTTTATAATTTAATTTTGAAGCAATATAAATAATCTCAACATCAAAACTATACCCATTAATTTTCGATTTACTAAAAATTTCTTTGCCAACATTAGATTTAAATAACTTAAAGCCACATTGAGTATCTTGAATACCTTTTACTACCAAAAACTGAACAATTTTATTAAAAGTTTTACCCATCAACTCTCTATAAAAAGGTTGATGTTCTTTGATAAGGTCACTATTAATAGCGCGGCTTCCTATAGCAATATCATATCCATTTTCAATTTTTGAAATTAATTTTTCTATTTCTGTTATAGGCGTAGAAAAATCAGCATCAGTAAATAAAATATAATCACCATTTGAGGCTAATACACCTTGACGCACTGCAGCACCTTTCCCAGAATTTTTCTCCAATTCTATCAAATTGAATTGTTTAAATTCATTTACCTTTTGTGAAGTTTTATCTTTACTACCATCATTAACCACTAATACTTCAAAATTAAATACATTATTGGTCTCAATAAATTTATTAAGTTTGATTAATGTTTCATGAATTCTGTCTTCTTCATTATATGCAGGAATTACAACTGAAATAGTTTTTTTCATAGTTAGATAAATTGCTACAGTTTATTTACTTTAATGTATTTAAGTTTATGGATTTTTGTTTCTTCAATTTAAAAATTATAATACTTATCCTTTCAAGGCTCTTTCAATCGTTCTTTTCACTTCTCTATCTTTTGTGTTTTCTCTTTTGTCATGTAATTTTTTAGGTTTAACTAAAGCAATTTCAATTTTTACTAAATGTCCCGAAAAATATATCATAGTAGGAACAATTGTATAACCTTTTTCATTAATAGCTGTTTTTAATTTTTTTGCTTCAGTATGATTAATCAATAACTTACGAGGTCTTTTGGTTGAATGATTTTGGATATTACCAAATTCATATTCAGAAATTTGAAGATTATACAACACAATCTCAAAACTATGTTTGTCAACAAACCCTGCATAAGAATCTTGCAAATTACATTTCCCAGCTCTAAGGGACTTTACTTCAGTTCCCACCAACACAATTCCTGCCTCTATTTTTTGAATAACTTCATATTCATAGAGCGCTTTTCTATTGTGCATAATTGCTTTAAAAGGACGACTTTTATAATCTTCTACCTTTTTTGTTGTAATGTTATCTTTATTTTTTTGTTTCTTTTGGTCTGACATTTAATATTTTATAAAAGCATAAAGGAAATTTAGATTATATAAAAATCTACATAACGAAAATACTATAACGAAAAAACAGAATAAATCTTATATTTTTAACAAAAATAATTATCAAATAATTTTAAATCTATAAATATGTTTAACAAATAATGAATAACAAGATTTTCAAACATAAAAAAAGTGGCTACTAATTAATAGTAACCACTTTTGGTAAAGAGTGATACAAATTAAATAACTAAATTAATTATTTAATAACAGTAAATTTACGAGTGATAGATTTATTTCCAACGTTTAAAGTTGCGAAATAAACACCACTATTTAAATTAGAAGTAGAGAAGTTGATACCTTGAATAGAGTTTTCGATTAAACCTTCAAAAACTGTAGTAACTTTATTACCTACATTATCATAGATAGCTAAAGTACCGTTAGTAACAACATCACTTGAATAAGTAAATTCTACATTACCTTCCATTGCTGGGTTAGGAAATACTTCATTCAAATAAAATCTATAGTCCAAAGGAGTTGTTTCTTCAACAGAAGTAATATTTAATAAGTCAATTTTTGTTGTTCTAATAAATTGATTTAAATCTATAATTCTTTGAGTAACTAATGGATCTTTTGTCGTTAAATTGATTGAACTATAAGAGCCATTTACAGTTTCAGTTTTCATAAATGCAACATTATTAATATTTTTAACCATTTTAGGTAAGTAAGTACCTTTGTCATACATCATATCATCTGTTGCATTTATTACACTTGACCAATTATTATCATCAACACCTCTGTAAGCAAAGAATACATCAGTAGAATTTAATGTATCTACAGTAATATCAACTACTTCAGGTTGACCAGTATTTGCATTAGTTCGTTCAATTTTCATAGATTGAGAAACACTTAATGGATATGGTCCACCAGGTTTAATATCAATCCATTTTACAATTATATGTTGTCCGTCTGCAGTTTTAGCTACATTAATTTCATTAGCTAAACTACTTGTACTAATTAACATTTCATAGTTAGCTCCAGTAGCATCAGGATTGTCAGTAATTTGGTCAGGTAAATCAGTGTAAGTTAAGTCAGCAACCTTACGTAATTTCCATTCAGTACCATTATAGTTTGCTTCTACTAAGTGACATAATTCAATTTCATTTTGAGTGCCTTCTATAAATTTTGCAATTCTAAAGAAATAGCTATAATTATCATTAGCGTAAGCAACAAAGCCATCAATTCTATAAGGCAATAAACCATATCCACCACTTGTATAGGCAGAAGTTTCTGGAAATTGTAAAGAAACCCAATAGTTTCTAATGGCAGTTAGTGGTAAAACATTAAATTCAGACCAAGTTACACCTTTATCAGTTGATTTTGATACTCCAGGAACACGATTGTCAGGGTCAAATGAAAACATGTTATATACACCTGCGTATATATTACCTGACATGTCTGTCGATGTTTGAGTAAATGTGTTAAAAGAGCCTGCACCATCACTTACACGAAATTTATCTAACCACCACTCTCTTGGTATTTGTGAAGAAGATAATGTAAAATTAGGTAAATCCATTGTAAATGTTCCAATCAAACCATATTGTCCACCACCTTGAGGAAATAATTGATTTGTTCCAGATACAAAACTATTTTCACCATCACTAAAACTTGATAATGAAGTAGATATACCCCATTTGTTATCAATACCAGTTGCATTAACATTTGGTTTAATAAAATCTAATTTATCTTGATTTTCGCCATCAGAAATATATAAATAACCACCATCTAATGTATAAGTTCCACCATTTGGTTTGTAAGATGGAGTATATGCAACAAAATTGACTGCTCCTGTAGGTGATTTATCTGGATTTGCTACTGCGATAGATGTATAACCCATAATTTCACCATTTACAGTATATGTAAATGGAGTTTCAGACCAAGTTAAACCACCGTCAATTGATTTTTTTATCAAATTTGTAGTACCAGATAATTGATTGTTAGTAAAAACATAATTTACCGCAGAATAAAAATATGTATCACTATACTGATCATAAGCCATAGGATTAATATTAGCCCAAGTCATAAATGTAGCTCTTGATATAGTATCAACATTTGCATAATTTAAAGCGTTTGTTTTATTTGTAATATCTTTACTATTACCAATTAATTCAGGTAAATTATTGATATTTCTAAAAGGAATTGTTGCATTTGGCTTGTTTTCACATTCTTTCATATTTTTGAAAGGAATAGAAAACGCCGTATCTACATTAATTGCTACAAAAAGAGCAAGTAATAAGTATATTTTTTTCA
>JBEICW010000394.1:0-3599 GCA_040383785.1 Ignavibacteria bacterium
CCAAAGAAAACGCTTTACAGTACCAAAGGTACTATGAAACGCCAAGGAACGCCGAAGGCGGGAAAAGGGAGTTTTTCCTTTTGTTGGTCTACGCGCCGAAGACGAAGGGGGTCAAAATTGAGTTTTCTTTCTTTTGAACATCTGCAACAGGTTTTTCAGGAATAACTGTTTTAGATGGAAGTGGGGTAACTTTATCTTCAGTTTGTTTTTTGGTAATTGATTGATTTGATGCAATTGAATTATTTTTTGAATTTGTTTGTGTATCTGTATTTTTATTCTTTTTTTGATTTACTGCTTCATTAGATAAGATATTCTTTTTCGGTTTTGGAGTTGAACTAAGTTTATCTTGTTCAGTATAAATTGGTCTTTCCGAAGTTTGTTTTGAAGAATTTACTTTAATTTCATTATTATCATTACTCAAATCACCAACAACTGATTTTCTAGGTTCATTTTTATGTATAACTCTCAATGCTTCTTTTATTTCTTCTAATGATGATTTAATTTCAACATTATCATTTTTAAGTACTACAACATCTTGCTTAATATTTTCAATGTCTTTGTTCATAGATTTTAGTAATTCATCAAACTTTGGCATTTCTTCATTGATTGCAGCTTTATTTAAATTATCATCAGCATTTTTGGAAATTGTTTTGTTTTTATTATTAGTATTTTTAGACTTTGCTTCTTTTAATAACTTATTAAATTCATCATCTTTATCTGAAGAACTTTTAGTTTTAACTTCATCATTTTCAATTACTGTTTTATGAGAAGTAGTTTTTTCTAATGGTTTTGTGAAACTTCTATTTATACTTTTTGGAGTGGTACATGAAGATAAAAGTAAAATTGATAAAAGTAAGGTTAATAATAACCACATGGCTGATATTGGGCAAACTCTTATTTTGCTTGAATTCATTAAGTCTTGATAATGCATAACTTACACCATTTTAATAATTTTAAACAAACCAAATATTTGTAATTATAATATATAATTCAATAGGTATGCCATTAAAATTTATGTTGAAAATTATGTTTTATTTTATTTTAGACTTATATCTTAATTAATATTTTCCCTACTTGCTGACCTTTTAAGATTTTTTCGATTTCAGCATCAATATCTTCTAAATTTACTTCTTTATAAATATCATTTAAAGCATCAAACTTCCAATCATTTGTTAATTTATTCCATAACATTTCTTTCACTTCTAATTCTCTTTCTGCAGAGTCTATACCAATTATAGTCACTCCACGCATCAAAAAAGGATAAACATTCATATGAAAACTATCAGACTCTACTAACCCAACAATACAAACAGCACCTCTATGGTCTGTAGACCGAATTATTGTAGAGAGGGTATTACCACCGACATTATCTATAGCACCTTTCCAGCGTTTGGGAAGTAATGGTTTGTTAGTTGTGTCATTTACTTCACTTCTATGTATTATTTGTTTAGCACCTAATTTTTTCAGATATTCACTCTGTTCTAATTTACCAGTAGAAGCAAATACTTCAAACCCAATTTTAGATAATATCCCAACAGCCATAGAACCAACTCCACCAGTGGAACCAGTTACTAATATTGGTCCGTCATTTGGAGTAAGTCCATGTTTTAAAAGTTCATTTACACAAAGTGCTGCAGTCATTCCTGCAGTGCCATAAATCATTGTCTCTTGCATTGTGAGGTTTGGTCTTTTTGAAATTACCCAACTTTCTGGTACAGAAATAAATTCAGCAAATCCACCTGAGGTATTCATTCCCAAATCATATCCAGTTACAACAACTTCATCGCCTACTTTAAAATTTTTAGTTTTAGAAGAATAAACCATACCCACAGCATCAACTCCTGGGGTATGAGGGTAAAATCTCGAAATGCCACGATGACCTCTGGCAGATAGTGCATCTTTATAATTTAAAGTTGAATATTTTACATTTATTACTACATCATTATTAGGTAAATCTGTTAAATCTCTTTCTTTGATAGACCTTTTATAAATGTCTTTTTCAATTTCTTCACTAACATAAGCTTTAAATTTCATTTATCCCTCTTTTCTAATTTTCGCTATAATATTTGATATTTGAAAGATAGTGTTTTGTATTAAATACTTCAAACAAATATTTTTCACATATCATGTCTTCTATGACGAAACTAACAAATCGTTTAGTTTTATAATATAAAAAATCTAAATTTAATTCTTTATATTTCTCTAATTCTAAAATATAATCTACTAATTCATTTTTGCTCTTTTGCAATTTTTCCATATCCCAATATGCAAATTCTTTAATTAAATGTAATTTTAATTTTCTTCTTTGTAATATAAAAATTGTGTCTTTATATTCTTTGTCATTACATGATGCACAATTATTGCAATTTCTAATTTTGAAACTTTTATCAATATCATTTTCAAAATACGATAGTAGTGTATTTCTTTTACAATTATTTGTTTCGCAATAATTTTGCAAATAATCAATTTTTTTGCGATTGTAAATTCGTCTATTAAGTAACAAATTGTAATCAAAAATGGAATTTAAGTTTGTGTCTTCAAAATTGACATTTCTATTAATAATAATTTTTAATTGACCATTTTCATCAATATCTAATAGATTAAAATACTTCAATCTATTTATAACTCTATTAAATTCAGGCTCTGTAATTTCATATTTTTTTAGAAAATAAAATTTATCAAACTCAACATATTTATCAAATGATTCTGAAGGCAATCCCCTCAAAAGTGACTCGATTATATATTTTTCTTTATTACTTATATTTTGTAATACTTCAACAAAATCATTTTTTGAAGATTTTAATTTAATTTTATAAACTGAACTTATATTTTCTAACTTAATTATATCTGATTTTTGAAATAAATTTAATATTGTTTCAATTAATTTATAATTTAGGTTAGAATTTGTACTTATTTTATAAATTAAGTTTTTTAAACTAAAATTTGTTTCTTTATTATTAAGCAAATTGACTATTATTCTATAGCAAGTTTCAATTTCTTGTAAATTGGGATTAGATAAATCAACAAAAAATTCTTGTAAATACCTATCTTCACTATTATATAGCAAAATACATTTTGAGTTTTTGCCATCTCGCCCGGCTCTGCCTGATTCTTGATAGTAATTTTCAATTGAAGAGGGCATATCATAATGTATTACTAATCTCACATTTGCTTTATCTATTCCCATTCCAAAAGCGTTTGTAGCAATAATTATTTTACAATTTCCATTTATAAAACTATCTTGTACTATTGTTCGTTCTGCATCGGGTTGTCCAGCGTGGTAAGTTTTACTTAGAATGTTTTTTGTATTTAAAATTGAATTTATCTCTTCTACATTTTTCCTTGATGAACAATAGATAATAATGGAATAATCTTCTTTCTTTTGATTAAAATTAAATACTAATTCTTCAATTAATTTTACAACTTCTAAGTTCTTGTTGTTAGTATTAATTACATCATAATACAAATTTGGTCTATCAAAATCAGAAATAAACACATTTGAATTGTTTAATTTGAGAGACTTAATTATATCTTCCCTAACTTCTTTAGTTGCAGTAGCAGAAAGTGCAATAAAGTTAGTACTTTAAATAAAATAAAAA
>JBEICW010000395.1:0-3592 GCA_040383785.1 Ignavibacteria bacterium
AAAAATGAAATATTAATCCCAGGTAATTTATCAAATATTGGATTTAATAGTAAATTAGATTCAGATAATTATGGTGATATTTCAACTATAATTTATACTTTAAAATTTGACCCTACATTTTTTAGAGCAGATGCAAACCCATTTAGTCCGGATCCAATTCTTTTAAATTGGTCTTGGACTGCTGATATATCTAATCAAAATAATGGTGTCATAATAATGACGGGAATATCGCCAAATGGGGCATTATTAGAAAAGCCCAAAACCATAAAAAATTCATTAAATTTATTAACATATTTATCAGATAAAACTGAGACTTTTATTACAGTTGATACACAAATTGATAATAATTGTATTAAAAATGAAACTGATACAACATTTATAAGATATGAAGGATGTTTGATTGATAGTAGAGTAATTACAATTTCTGATAATAAATTCTTTGTAAAAGATTTATCACCAAATGTAATAAGTATGAATCAAGAGTTAAATTATGGTCTTGGTTTCGATTGTGAGGTAGATATAAAAGTATTTGATGTAATGGGTAATTTAATAAATGATTTTGGAAAACAAGTTCAAAAACAAGGTGAGCATAAAGTTTTATTACCTATTGAGTTTATACCAAATGGTATGTATTTTATTCAAGTTTACGCTGGTCCGTATAGTAAAAATCTAAAATTTATTGTAAATAAATAATATTATAAAATATTTTGCTTATTACTGTAACTTTTTACTATTAAAAACCGTCAATTGTATTGACGGTTTTTTTGTTTGTAAATAAATATTTACTATTTTACAAAATTACTAAAACTAAATAGGAAAAGTTATGAAAAAAATATTATTTTGCTTATGTATATTGATTTTTAATTTCAATGTTTATGCACAAGATTTGAATGAAACTTTTGAAATTTCAAATTATAAACCTTGTAATAATTCAATTACTTTAACCAATGCAAATAATATACAATCTGGTGATTTAGTATTTATTATACAGATGAATGGTGCTATAATTGACCGTAGTAATTCAGAAAAATATGGTGATATAATTGATTTAAACGGTGCCGGACAATTTGAGTTTAACGAAGTTACGAGTGTTAATGGAAACGAGATACAACTTAAATATAATATTAAAGAAGGATACGACTTCTCTGCAGCAGTCCAATTCATAAAAGTTAAAAGAAATAAAAATCTAACTGTAACTCAAAATCCAAATGTACAAGCTTGGGATGGAAAAACTGGTGGTGTCTTGGTATTATATGCGGAAGATACTCTTACTTTAGAAACAGATATTGATGTATCTGGAAAAGGATTTAGAGGTGGAACTTACTTTAATTCTAATGATGGTACTGCAAATAGCCAATCTAAATATTTTTATACTTTAAATAATGATTTAGCTGGTAACAAAGGTGAAGGTATAACAAAAATAGATAATAATTATAGCGCTGGTAAAGGTAAAAATGCAAATGGAGGAGGAGGTGGTAATGCTCATAACTCAGGTGGAGGAGGAGGTGGAAATTTAGTTTTTGGTGGAAAAGGTGGCGAAGTTTATAAAGAATATGGTTATAATAATCAAGAAAATGGTTTAGGGGGTGGGTTAAGTGATTTCTCAAATTGTCCAATTATACTTGGAGGTGGTGGTGGAAGTGGGCATTACAATAACAATTATGGAACTGATGGTGGAAAAGGTGGTGGAATAGTTATATTATTTACTAAAAATATTATAGGTAATAAGTTTAGTATAATTTCTAATGGTGAATCTGTTAAATCCATTAGTGGTATTGATGGTAGTGGTGGAGGTGGAGCTGGAGGCACAGTATATATAAATTTTGATAAAATCTTTAACTTTCTGAATGTTGAGTTAATCGGTGGGTATGGTGGAAGTAGTGATGCACATGGCAAAAATAATGTTATTGTTAAAAATGTTTGTGTTGGTCCTGGTGGAGGTGGTAGTGGTGGAACATTATATATTTGAGTAAAGAATCTATATTTATTAAAAGTGAATTATTAGGTGGAAAGTCAGGTAAAATGATTGATGGTCAAGATAGTTGTGTAGGTACTAGTAACGGAGCATTAGACGGAGAATTTGGTAAAAGAGAAATTTATAATTGTTACAATACTCAAGAATTATTTAAGACTTTTGCCTTCCATTTAGTATTAAAACCAATTGGTAAATGTAATGAAAATTTAAATATTTTATATGTTGAACCCAAAGATAGCATAGGAGAAATATTATGGTCCAATGGTGAAAATTTAAATCAAATCAGTATATCAAGTTTAGGCAACTATTATGCGGAAATTATTGACATAAATGGCTGTAGTCATTATTTAGATACAAATATAACTGAATTGAATACTAAAAGTAATTATGATTATACTGAAGTTTTTACAAATGATAAATTTGTTTTTTCAGGATTACCTGAAAAATTACCCAAAGGGATTTTATTAACCGAAAATAAATCTAATGAAATTGGAGCAGTTTGGCAAATTGAAAAATTAAACTTGACAAAAGACTTTACAACATGTTTTGGATTTAGAGTTTATAATGGATTTAATAATTTTATGTTTGAACAATCTTTTCCAGGAGCAGATGGATTTGCTTTAATTTTTCAAAACTCAACTCCTAACCCGATAGGTAATAATGGGGGAGGAATTGGCTATACTGGGATACGAAATAGTTTAGCTATAGAACTTGATTTATTTGGCAATTATTTAAATATGGATAGTATATTTGACCCAAATGGCAATCACTTAGCTATTTTTAGCAATAAAACTAAACCAAATATTTCCAACCATAAATCTGATGCCTTTATTAAAGAAAAACTTGATATAATTGAAATTTTAGGCGATTCTTCAATTTATTTTTTCAATGTGGATTATATCAATAAAAAAATGCGAGTTTCTATAAGTAAAGATTCTTTAGATTTTAGCAATTCATTAGAAATAGAGAATTTTGATTTTAGTGATTATATTTCACTTGACCAAAATGAATATTCTTATATTGGTATTTCTTCTGCAACTGGCACTGCAGTTCAAACACATGAAATATTGAATTGGTCGTTATGTGGAGATACTAAATTTTTAAATACAAGTATTGAAGATGATAGTTATTTAGACGAATTATTATTTTATCCCAATCCAGTTAATGATATTTTAAAATTCAATCCTAAATCTGAAATAAAATCAGTTAAAATTATTGACCTAATGGGAAATAATGTTTTTGAAACAAACACAAATGAAAAAATCGATGAAATAAATTTAGAAAATCTTAATTCTGGAATGTATTTTATTGAAATAAAAAAAATGGATGAAAGGATTTTGTATTCAAAAGTAATTAAATCAAATTAAAATTGTTCAAATTAAAAAGTGAGTTGGTTAAAATTTTTGAAATTCTACATAACTCACTTTTAAAATATTTTATTACTTATAATTATTTCTACTTATAACTAAATCCTAATTTCTCTTTCAGAGTTGCAGGTAATATCGGTAATTCCGAGCGAGGAATTAGTAAAGTTGAAATATTATGTAAATCTCTATAAATGTGGTGCTGGTCTGTAGTTTGTTTTAGATATCCATGCCCTGACGAACCACCTGTACC
>JBEICW010000396.1:0-3578 GCA_040383785.1 Ignavibacteria bacterium
GCAAATAGTGCAAAAATCAATTCTTCAACCACGTAGTGGTGAAATTATTGTAGTAAATACGTTCCTTTTTCCTTTCCACTATCTCCCAAAAAGTATTACGCACTAATTTTACTTTAGCACAGGGATATATAGATGATTGGAGATTAGGAAAAAAACTTTCTGGTGAAATAGGTACAATGTTCGAATTAAATTCTAAATTTAAAATTGATAGACTTAATATACAATTTATTGGCAGAACAAGTCTTGGTTTTTTATTTGAAGATAGCGACCAAAGGTTGAATGCAATTGCCGTTCCCACACTAAACGAAGTATTTTTAGAAACTACAATAAGATTGCCAATAGGATGGTCTGTTGTCCCATATTTTACTTCAACAAATATTACTCAATTAGTCAGAGCTTATCGTTATAATAAAGATATTAGAACTTCATCTGCTACATTTCGTGACCCTGCGATAACAGTACAAACATTAGGTATGCATAGTTTTAAAATAAACCAATTTGATTATATTTCATTGAAAATTGGTGCATCGCTCAGGCAAGTAAGGGCAGACGAATTTAGACAACAAAGTTATGATTTTACTACTTTGTTGGGGAGATTAAGTGGGGGTTACTTGAACTGGCAAGGGTAATTATTAAACTAAACTACATATACATTATATATTTAATTTTATTATATTTGCTTATAGATAATACAGAAACTGAAAAAATTAAATTAATAAATTATAATTACATAGATTAAAAAGTGAAGTTTAATTCCCCATTCGAAGAAAAAGTGTATTTTGTTGTAAGCCAAATTCCTATTGGAAAGGTAACGACTTATGGTACAATAGCCCAATTATGTGGACTGAAATCTTCAGCACGTTTGGTGGGAACTTTGATGGGCAAATGGGCAAAAGTTTATCCACTTGCATTTCATAGGGTTTTGAATAGAAATGGTTTTTTGACTGGCAAACACGCTTTTGGAGATAATAACGAAATGCAGAGATTATTAGAAGCCGAAGGAATTGAAGTAATCGACAATCAAGTAGATATGAAAAAATACCTCTGGAATACAGAAAATATTATCATTTAATTCAAATTATCTACTTCTCTAAGATATTGATATATAATAAATTGGACTAAATAAAAAATAAATATTCATTAATGATTTTAAATCTCAATTTATTTTTATATATTTGCAAGTTTAATTAACAAACGAAATATAAAATAAATACTTTTTTAAAGTGTGAGGTTGAATTGGATATCTTTGAAAAATGCTACAACTTTAATAGAGTAGAAGAAGTTAAAGCGGCAGGTTTGTACCCTTATTTTAGACCTATCGAAGAAAATGAAGGACCAGTAGTTCATATTGAAGGCAAAAGAATGATAATGGCAGGCTCAAATAATTATTTGGGTTTGACAGCACATCCTAAAGTTAGACAAGCTGCAATTAATGCAATTGAAAAATACGGAACGGGTTGCTCCGGTTCTCGTTACTTAACTGGTACATTAGATTTACATATTGAATTAGAAGCAAGATTAGCAAAGTTTTTGGGTTTTGAGTCTGTATTATTATTTAGTACTGGTTACCAAACTGCTTTGGGAACTGTTTCTACTATGGTTAGTAAGGGCGATTATATCGTTTCTGACAAAGAAAACCATGCTTGTATAGTAAACGGTGCAATGATGGCAAAAGGTATGCTTGCAGAGTTTGTGAGATACAAACATAATGATATGGAAGATTTGGAAAAAGTATTACAAAAGCTTCCTGAATCTGCTGGAAAATTTATCGTAACTGATGGAGTGTTCTCTGTAACAGGTGAAATAGTTAACTTACCAGATATGATTAAAGTTGCCAAAAAATACGGTGCCAGAGTGATGGTAGATGATGCACATGCAACAGGTGTTATCGGTGTTGGTGGTAAAGGAACTCCTTCTCATTTTGGACTTACAGAAGAAACTGATATGTTAATGGGAACTTTCTCTAAAACATTTGCTTCATTGGGTGGTTTCGTTGCTGCTCCGGAGAGAGTAATTAACTATATCAAACATAATTCTTCTGCATTGATTTTCTCTGCTTCTCCTACACCTGCTTCTTGTGCTGCTACATTAGCTGCCTTGGACATCTTAGAAGAACAACCAGAATTAGTGAACAAATTAATAGCAAATGCAGATTATATGAGAAAAGGATTTGCAGAATTGGGCTTTAATGTTATCCAAAGTCAAACAGCGATTGTTCCGGTTATTGTTGGTGATTTGGAAAAAGCATTAATGCTTTGGAGAAAATTATATGACGCTGGTATTTTTGTTAATGCGTTTATTCCGCCTGGCGTTCCACCAACTATGTCAATGATGAGAACAAGTTATATGGCAACTCACGAAAAAGAGCATTTAGATGCAATTTTAGAAGCATTCGGCAGAGTAGGCAAAGAGTTCGGAATAGTTAGCTAATATAATAGTTATAATGAAGATTTATAATTTGAACAAGGGGTTAAACAACCCCTTGTTTTTTTTTATGAATTTTAGAATTAATATCTAACCAAAACAATTCTTTTTTACTGGTAATTGTAATCGAAAATGTAATTTTAAAGCAATTTCAAGCCGACATTGCTGTATTCAATAAACTTATTATCTTTAGAGATAAGAATTAAGTCTCTTTTTATTGCTTGATAAATTAATAACCTATCAAATGGGTCTTTATGGTTTTCAAATAAAGGTAGTTTATATGAATTTAAAGTTTCAAGAGGATCTAAAGTTATGAAATCAAAACCTAATTGGTTCATATATTCAAATAACAAATTTGGTTCAAAATTATCAAAAGTAAGTTTTCCTAATTTATATTTTATAGAAATTTCCCACAATGAGACTGTGCTAACAAAAATTTTATTTTCTTGATTTGAAATAATGTCTAAAATTGTTTTAGATAATTTTTCCGAATCAAGTATTGACCAAATTAATATATGTGTATCTACTAAATAATTCATTATAAACCTATTAATTCTTCTTCTGTCATTTCAAAATCATCTTTGATTTCGTAATTCACTGTACCGTCCAAAATACCTATATTTCTTTTATTATTTGATTTATTGACTAAAGGCATTATAATTGCAAAAGCTGCAGAACCTGCGTCTTCTTTTAGCTCTATACTCTCACCAGATTTAATTAAACCTAATAAATCAGACAAAGTATATTTTGTTTCATTTATCGCCAAACTTGTCATAATTAATCCTTTTACTTTTTAATATAAAAACGAAACATTTCTACTTTTATTGAATAAAATTTTGCTCCATAGCTCTATACTTAAAATAAATACATTATTAGTATTATAATAAATTAAACCAACTCTTTAACAATTATATAATCTTCAATCTTTTTAAAATCTAATTTGATTTGATTAAAATACAAAAGCGATATCTTGATATTTGAGATTAATTCTTCATAATCGTCTGGATATTCGTGGGTGAGTAAGTTTCTTATTTTTCTATAGTTAATCCAATCTTCAGTACTACTAATTAGATTAAGTTTTTCAAGTTTATCTAATACATCAATAAGTGGCATATTTGACTTATATTCTCCAATCGAATCTAAAAGTTCTTTAA
>JBEICW010000397.1:0-3561 GCA_040383785.1 Ignavibacteria bacterium
GTTCAAAGAGATTTTTAACTTTTTCAAACTTCTTAATAAGATTATGTTTTTTAGATAAGAATTATGTTTCTCATTTAATTCATTTATTTTCATTGATTTGAATAAATTGACGATTCTTTTAAACCTAATTCTAAATCTGCTAAAAATAATTCATTATGACCATTATCTTTAAGTTTAGACAAAACTTCATCTAATTTTAAAGTTTTATCAAATTCTTCAAGTTTTAGACTACTTTTTTTCAAAGTAATTTCACTTATATTTTGCTGAAACAAAGAACTTAAAACATCAATTAGATGACTATTTAAATCGTTTGAATCTATTTCTAAAACTGCTTTCATTACTTTTCTCCATTTAAATAATTAATTCTTTAAGCACTTACCAAATTTACAGAATTGAAGATCATTTTATCTACAATTAATTCATTCAAATCAATATGGCTTTTTACATTCAATACTTCCAAGCCAATAATCTGACCCAATGTATCAACATCAGCTATAAAATCTTTTGAAATTTCATAAGAATTAACACCAGGACCTTCCTTAAAAATTATATAGAGTGAGTCAGTTTCTTTGTCATAATTAAATTTCATAAAATCCCTACTCCCACTCAATAGTGCCGGGAGGTTTGCTGGTTATGTCATAGACTACTCTATTTATGCCGCGCACTTCGTTTATGATATTGTTTGAGATGTGTTCAAGCAAATCATAAGGCATTTGATACCATTCGGCTGTCATTCCGTCTGTAGAGGTTACTGCTCTAATTGCACAAGTGTATTCGTAAGTTCTTTCATCTCCCATAACGCCAACACTTTTCACAGGTAATAATACAGCAAATGCTTGCCAAATATCGTTATATACGCCTGCTTTAAGAAGTTCATTGATATAAATATCGTCTGCTCTGCGCAATAAATCGCATTTTTCTTTTGTTACTTCGCCCAAAACTCTAATCCCTAAACCTGGTCCAGGGAAAGGATGGCGGTCAATAAACCACGCTGGAACACCCAATAAACGACCAACCTCACGCACTTCATCTTTGAATAATTCACGGAATGGCTCTAATATTTTCATATTCATTTTTTCTGGCAAACCGCCTACATTATGGTGAGATTTAATTGTAGCAGATGGTCCTTTTACCGATACAGACTCTATTACATCAGGATATAAAGTGCCTTGTGCTAACCATTTAGCATCTTTACGGTTTAACGCTGCTTCTTCAAATAATTCTACGAAAATTCTACCAATGATTTTACGTTTTGTTTCTGGGTCTGATACTCCAGCCATTTCGCCCAAAAATCTATCCGAGCCATCAACTAATTCCATTGACATATCAAAATTTTCAGCGAATAACTTCATTAATTTTGTACTTTCGTCAAGTCTCATTAGTCCAGAATCCACATGAATACAATGTAATTGATTGCCAATAGCTTTGTGTAATAATACAGCAGCTACAGTAGAATCAACGCCACCACTCAAGCCCAAAATCACTGTGTCAGTGCCTACTTTTTCTCTAATCAAATTAATTGCAGTTTCAATAAATGCTTCTGCAGACCATTCTTCTTTAAGTCCAACGATATTTCTCAAAAAGTTATTTAAAATCTTTTTACCTTCTAAAGAGTGCTGAACTTCTGGGTGGAATTGAACGCCATAGATTTTTTTGGCTTCATTTGAAATTGCACAAATTGGTGAATTATCAGAATCTGCAATAATTTCAAAAGTTTCAGGTAGTTTTTTTAATGAATCGCCGTGAGACATCCAAACTTGTGATTCTAAACTTACCCCATCAAACAAAGGACTATTAGAATTTTTAACTTTTAGCATTGCTTTGCCAAATTCTCTTTTTGCTGCTTTATCTACTTCACCAGATTTTGTATAGGCAATTAATTGTAAGCCATAACAAATTCCCAATACTGGTAAATCTAATCCCAATACATCAAAACTTGGGTGGGGTGCATCATCTGCATAAACGCTTGATGGTCCACCTGATAGAATTATCGCACTTGGGTTTAATGCTAATAAATTCTCTTTACTTATAGAAAAAGGGTGTATCTCTGAATATACTTTACATTCACGCACTTTACGGGCAATCAATTGAGTGTATTGAGAGCCAAAATCTAATATGATTACTTTTTCTGTTAATTCCATAATATTCAAATCTTTATGTTAAATTTTAAAATTTTTTATTTTCTATTTTATTTATAAAAGTTATTCTGAGCCATTTACGACAATATTTATAATTGTACCATTAGTTGCTACAGAATTAGGCAATGGGAACTGCTCAATGATAGTACCAGGGGCAAAAGTTTCATCTTTGCGATAATTTATGCTGCCAACAATAAATCCAAATGAAGTGATATATTCCTCAATTCCTTTAAAATCCATTCCTACTAAATTTGGCACTGATGAATTTATCTCCGAACCTTTGCTAATTACAATATTAACTATTTCGCCATAAGGAATTTCTTTTTTGTAAGGAATACTTTGGTTCATTATCGAATCTCGCATTATAGTTTCGCTAAATTCATAAGTAATTACGCCAATCGAAAGTCCCATATTTATTAATTTTACTCTTGCATCTCGCAATGAAGTATTAATCAAATTCGGCATTTTTACTGTTTCTTTACCTTTGCTAATCGTCAGATATATTGGCCTATGTGATTTTACTTTCAATCCACTTTTCGGTAACTGCTTGATTATATAACCTTTGGGCAATGTAGAACTATAGACTTCTGTGGATACTATTGGATTCAATTCTGAATTGGTTAAAATTGTTTTACCATCATTTAGCATTTTGCCCGAAACATCAGGCACAACAACACTTGCTCTGCTATGCACAAATGCAGGAATTACAAATGCATCAAAAGTATAAATAAATACAAACACACCAATTAGATAAGCAAAAAATACCATTGCATATCTAAGGAAATTGTTATTTGCAGAAAAAGTTAGTTTATCAATGAAATTTTTCAAATTATTATTTCCGCTATTTGTAAAAGCTTTTTGAGGCTTTGGATTTTCAAGTTGACTATTAGCATTACTATTTGAATTACTTTTAGTCATACTCTTAATTCTCTCTATTTCGCCTCTATCTTTCTCTATATTTTTATTATCTTGTAAATTTTCACTCATTTTTCTAAAAATTGTTTAAGTAATTTAGGCAAATTACGAATAATTTAATAATTTTGATTTTAAACTAAACGAAAAATATAAAATGTTAAAATTGAATAACTTTTTACCAATATTTGAATCAATTAAAAATTCAAATCAAATATCTCTAATGACCCACCACAGCCCAGATGGCGATGCAATTGGTTCAACACTCGCTTTATTGCTTTTTTTACAAAAAATTGGCAAAAACGCGAATTCATTTTACATTGACGAAATACCTGAATATTCATTAAGATTGTTAAAAACTAATAATTTATCAAAGTTTGACAACAAAGATGAAAATAAACAACATGAATATAAATAATATATTCAAAATTCAGATTTTGTATTTATCCTTGATGTAAATAACAAAAGGCGAGTAGGGTCACCAGCAGAAAATATTAACTTTGCCAATGCA
>JBEICW010000398.1:0-3553 GCA_040383785.1 Ignavibacteria bacterium
ATATATTAATAATTTAATTTAATAAACAGTATATATTTGGGTTATAATTGTGTATCTTGATTTGTGAAATGATGATAATTCTTTAAATGTTATTTTTTACGATTGATTAATTGCAAAGCCGAGAAGTAATTGATTAGTTTTATTAAGTTTCATAAGACCGGCATAAAGATTAATCATTAGTTTCACAAAAAAATAACAATTTAAAAATTTTTCATAAGGAAATAATATCATGAAAAAGATATTAATGATGATGGTGGTAGCTTCAGTTTTGTTAATGGTATCCACACAGAAAGTTTTGCAGTAGGACCTGGAGTTGTTAAACAAAATGGTAAAATTGTATGTATTTCTGCTAGTGGGGGTTGTACTGTAACAAATAAAGATGGGACTACAACAGAATATCCAACTATGGCTAATGCAAAAGCTGAAACAAGCATGATTGGTTCTGCACCTGCAATGAATACTCTTTCACTTTCTGAATATACAGTTGTTGAAAATTTCTTTATTTATGATGGACCAAATACTGGAGAAGGGTTTGGGGTGGTAGGTGGAAGATTATATACAAAAATTAATGGAGATTGTTTTGTTGACCCACAATATTTCTATGTGCTTCAAACATCATCCACGTATGTTACACATGCTGCTTGGTTATCTGCTATTGGTCAATAATAATTAAATATAATTATAAATTAATACAATTTCAAATGAATAAACTATCAATAAAAATATTTATTCTTTTGATTTTTACTGTTTGGCAGTTGAAATCAGAAACATTAGAATTAACTAATGATGATAAAAAAATATTAAACTCGTTTTTTGAAAATGAAAATGAATATTTTACTATTATTGGTCAATTAAGTAATTTTCTCAACTGCCAAACTAATTATTTAGATAAAATTACAACAGAATTTAAAAGTAAGACTAATATTAAATTTGCATATACACTAGTTGTAGATGCAAAAAATGATAGTTATTTACTTAAGAATTTTAGTAAAACTTCAAAATATAATGAAGTTTTGAATAAAAAAATCAAAATAATTGACACATATAAAGCTGATTTTCTATTGGTGTATTATAGAAATGGAAATTATACAATTTATGAAATTGATTTCCTAAAAGAATTTTATGATAAAGAGTTAGATTTATTTACAAAAGATTTTAAAGAATTAAAATATATTAAAACCATTGAGAACTATGATAATGATAAACCAATAATAAGTTTGTTAAAAATAAATGATAGTTTATTAACAGAATTTTATAACTATGATATATTAAAGTTGGATTCTAATTTTAACTTAAATTTAGAATGCAATTATACCAATCAAATATATACAGAGGACTCTGATGATGATGGTATAAATGATGTAAAGATGTTACCCTTACTTAATAATATTTCAAATATTGACAACAAATTTATACTTGACTTTAGTTTATTTGTAGCATCTGAAAATAAGAAATCTTACGGATTTCATTCGGTATTTTTATATGATTATAAAATTTTAAATGGTACATTGTTTAAATTTAAAAATACAAATGCTATTTTAAATACTTTGTATCATAAAAACGAATTGTTTCTTTTAAATGAATTTAATAATAGTGGGAATATTGATAAAAAAACATTAATATTTAAATTTAATCAAAAAACATTATTTGAAGAATCTTATTTTTCTGTATCAGATTTGAAAATTAATGAAAATTCTAAAAATAAATTAAATATTAATGAATTCGGAATTAATAAAGAATATATGTTTTTAATTGATTATTTAAATCAAGAATATTATAAAATTAATATGAATAATCTTAAGAATAGTCAAAAAAATATTAGTTATTCTAATTTTGTAAAAAAGTTTAAGTCTGATTTAATTTTTGGATTTTCTCCTGAAAATGATACTTATAATATTTATCATATTAATCATTCATTAATAATCAAAGAGCAGTATTTAAGTGATACTGACAAATTAATAGACCAAAACGTTTACAAACTACCATCAAACTTATCATCTTCAGATATTATTTATTTCTACGAGTTTATACGAAATGATAGAACATACTATATGTTAAAAACTAATGATATTGGGTTCGTTTTACTTGAACAACCTTAATTAAATTAATTTATGAGAATAATATTATTTACAATTCTCCTACTTCCATACTTTTATTCCTCCTCCTCCCAAACAATATTACGAACTAATGTAACTATGGCACAGGGATATATGGATGATTGGAGATTAGGAAAAAAACTTTCTGGCGAAGTAGGTACTATGTTCGAGTTAAATTCCAAATTTAAAATTGATACACTAAATATTCAGTTTGTTGGCAGAACCAGTCTTGGCTTTTTATTTGAAGATAGCGACCAAAGGCTGAACTCAATTTTTGTCCCAACTTTGAACGAGGTATTTTTAGAAACAACATTAAGATTGCCTGTTGGTTGGGTAGTTGACCCATATTTCACCTCTACAAATAGCACACAATTAGTCAGAGCGTACCGTTATAATAAAGATATTAGGTCTGCTTCAGCAACATACCGCGACCCTGCAATTACAGTCCAAACTTTGGGTATGATGCATAGTTTTAAATTAAACCAATTTGACTATATTTCATCTAAAATTGGATTATCATTAAGGCAAGTGAGAGCAGATGAATTCAGACAACAAAGTGATGATTATACAACATTTGGTATTATTGAGAATTACAAAGCAGAGTCTGGAGTTACAATTAATAACGAAAGCTTTTTTAAGCTCGACAGTAGTTCAACTTTTCGTACAAGATTAGATTTGTTTGGAACATTCAAAAAGCCCGATAAGTGGATTTTTAAGTAGCAAAATGAATTACAAATTCAATTAATAAAAGTAATAGGTTTATTAATTAAATTTGATTTTGTTTATGATGAATCTCAAGCAATGCGATTACAATTTATCCAATCCACAAGATTTGGCATAATTACAGATATTTAGAATATTTTGGACAAGGGGGCATGCCCCCTTGTTTTTTTTTGCACAATATCTACCCAATAAATACGCAATAAATGCGTCATAAGAAAGTGCGGAAATCAACCGTAGGGTTAACCCTACGGTTAAAGAAAGCAAGTTCATTGAAAAACAGCAAAAAGAATGCAAACAGTGTAAAATTCTTCAACCACGAAGTGTGCTATTATGGTAGCAAGTAAACATTTTTTTTATTTCAAACTACGAAGTAGTGATATTATCGAAATATTTTCACCCTTTCAGGGTTTTAAAATTATCAAGAAACCTTTTCTACCATAATTTCATCACTCCGAGATTAAAATAAAAAAACACGAAAAATCGTGAAATATCGTGAAGTTTTTGTGAAAAAATGGTAAATTAGTGCAAATATTGCAAACTTTCCTAAATTCCGTAGGAATGAAATTATTATAGCAAATGCGTTCCTTTTTTTCTTTCCTGCCAATCGAACACGAAGTGTTCGGAAGTTCCTTGAAAATTGAAATTGTATTGGAAGTTTAAAAATCCTGCGAGTCAAGGCAGTGCCTTGCCTTTACAAAAAAAAGAAAGGACGGGAAACCCGTCCATTACATTAA
>JBEICW010000399.1:0-3550 GCA_040383785.1 Ignavibacteria bacterium
AACTTTAGAACAATCAACAATAGTAGTTATATCATTTAATAAGATTTCTCTTGTTTTAGTCCAATTTGAAGCATAAGTAAAAGATTTTGGAATAATAAATCCATTTAAACCTTTTGATTTCATTATTTTTTTTACAAATAACATAAACAAAGAAGCAGTGTCAGTATTACCAATTGGGTATTTTTTATGAAAATACCTCATTGATTTTTCATCTAAGTCAGCACCATACGGAGGATTACCAATAACAGCATCAAAGCCACCTTTGGCAAATACACTCGGAAAAGACTTTTGCCAACTAAATGGTTTGATTTTCTTTTCTTCACCAAAGTCTAAATTATTATCATAAAAATCAAAATCAATCAAACTATTGCCACTCAATATATTATTTTCTAAGGTTGGTAATATCCTTTCCCCAGTAAATAACTTAATTTGCTGACTAATAGACGCTTCTGTTTCGCCCTCCAAACATTTGAGTAAAAGAGATAATTTGGTTACTTCCACTGCATTACTATCTATATCTACTCCATAGATATTATTAACTAATATTCTTTTCTTTTCGGCAGTAGTAAGATTACCTTCTGGTGTTAGTGGAATTTCTATGACTTTTTTAGAATTTATAGGGTTTTCAGCATAGTAGGTTTTATGCCAATCCAAAAGGAATTGATAAGCACCAAGTAAAAAGCTACCACTCCCACAAGCAGGGTCGCAAATAGTTATTTCGCTAACTTCTTTTGGAGTTTTGCCCTCAATTAATTTGCCAACAGTATTTTGGACTATATAATCTACTATATATTGAGGTGTATAATAAACTCCACCTGCTTTTCGGACTTCTGGCTTTTGCTCTATTACAATTTTATGCTTATCTGTAATAGTTATTGTTTTACCCAAAAACTGCTCGTAAGCACCCCTAAAATCTCTACAGATAATACCGAAAATTCGTAAGGTGAATCAGGAAAATACATTTGATTGATAATTGTTTTTATAACTGAATTATCAATTTTAATATTTTTGCTTATTTTATCTTTGTTTAGGTCAAATAGTCCAGAGTTGTATTTTAGGTCTGCTTCTCTGAATATCTCAAATAGGTTTTCAAAGTAATGTCCTTTGCTAATTGCTTTTTTTAGATTACCATAGGACTCTATGCTTCTATCTTCTGCAATACGTAAAAATACAATTCTATCTATTGTTTGCTGCACCACAAAATTAATTTCATCTTCATCAAGAGTTCTATTCATTTTGACTAAATTCTCAGCGAATAGAGTTCGCCAAGTATCTAACGAAATCAAAAACTCTTTATCTACGGTGGTAGTACCTTTTTTGTTGTCAGATTTTATATATTTATCAAAACTACCTTTTAATACTTGCTCTTTGCTAAAAGCATCCCAAAGGAAATCAAACTCTTTGATATAATCTCTAAAAGTGAGATATTTAATACGAGCAACCGAAGCTTTGTCAGTTTGGTTTGGTTTTTTGGTACAATCATAAACGGCAAATTCTTCAAAGTCGGTAACAATGCTAATAGGCAACTTTGCACTCCAACCATAACGTCTAATTTGATATGCAGGTATAATATCATCTTTAACAGCAATACTTGGTTTTTTTGCTTCAACAAAAAAAAGTCTTTTGCCACCAGGCAACCTAAATGAATAATCTGGGGCTTTGGTAGCTTTGCCAACTTTTACTTTGTCTTCGTGGATAACTTCTCTATATGCTTCTGCATAATCTAAACTATTATCCACGTCCCAACCAAGAGCCTTAAAAAATGGGTCTATAAAATCTCTACGAGTTAGAGTTTCATTATAATCTTTATGTTTATAAGATTCGATTTGATTTTCAAACCTATTAACTAGACTTTGAATTTTCTCTTTTGCCTGTTCTTTAGTAATCATAATAAGAATATTTATTTTGTATATTTTATCTATTACAAATATACAAATTCTATGTAGATAATTATATCCTAATTATTGGGGTGGGTTTTTGGAGGAAAAAAGAAACCACCTCTGTCGGCAAAGCTGACATTCTTAAGCCAGCGGAGAACAGAGACAACGGGCAAGCCACCCAATCTACCCAAAAAAAAAACAGGCAAGGGTGCCTGTTTTACTACAAAAAGTTAAATATGCAAATTAATATTCCTAAAATAAATAGCCAAATACGGCATCTAAAATTAATATTACAGCGGCAGAAAGCGTAAATGCTCTTACAGTTGAATTACCAACTCCCTCGGCACCGCCAGTGGTATTAAACCCAACATTTACACCTATAATTGCAGTAGTTCCACCGAAAATGCAAGATTTGAGTAATCCAATAAATACATCATACAACGAAAAATATGTAGATACCGAATCAAAAAAAGTATAAAATGAAAAGTCAAATTTAATCAAAGTAAGTAAAAAACCACCAAATAACGCAACTGCATTAGAGAACACTCCCAAAACAGGCATCATAATCAAAGCAGCCAATACGCGTGGCATTCCCAAATATCTATGCTTATCAATTGCCATCATCTCTAATGCGTCAATTTGCTCTGTAACGTTCATTGTGCCGAGTTGTGCCGCCATTGAGCCACCAACTCTCCCTGCAATGATTAAAGCTGTCAAAACGGGTGTAAGCTCGGTAAATACCACAGTTGCAATAGACGACCCCAAGAATGGAGTGGCAAGTTCTATCAAATTAAATTTATCAAATATATTAGTTGCTTGAAGTGCAGCAATAGCCCCAGTGAATGAACCAATTAGTATAACTAATGGCAATGAGTCCGAACCCACTTTTGCCATTTGTTCAATTACTAATCCCCTATCCTTGAATGCTCTGGGAAAGTATTTGAATATATTAAGTGTGAGCATTATTATCTGCCCAAACTCTTTCAGAAAATTTAAAACTTTATTGCCTACTGCTTGAAATATCATATTTGTTTGTTTTTTATCTTCAATTTACCAATCAAAGAATTTTAATCTACTAATTCTAATCAACTTATTCTAATTTATTAAATCTAATCTAAATGTAAAAATGGAATTAAATGTTCTGATTCGGTTAAATGAACCAAGACACCATCATCAACCATATCTGAAACAGCTTTTTTTGCTTGAGTTAAATCAATTTTATGTTTATAGGCAAAATGCCAAATGTCTATTGCACCCATAGAAATCTCTAAAGCCAATAATTGCGAAATAGTCAAGTTATCTCTATTGATAAACCTTTCTTTGGCTGATTCTATAAATATTTTGGATTCATCATCTGGCAATTGATGTAATGAAAAATAGTAATTATCTACATTTACCAAATCACAAATAGGAAATCCCCTACCGTCTTTACGCAATAACGCTGGTAAAAAAGTTTTAGAAATTAGGTAGCTATTTTCTGAATTTATATCGCTAATATTATCGTTGTCTAATTCCCAAAGGTCTTTCCATACATCTGGGTCATTTTCTTTTAGCCATTCAAAAAACTGAATTTCACTTTTGGGTAATCTTATCATCTGCACCGTATGCAGATAGTCTCTGATAATCAGAGCGTGCTGTTCGGTCATTTTCGCTAATAATTCTTCTGGCAA
>JBEICW010000400.1:0-3544 GCA_040383785.1 Ignavibacteria bacterium
GGTACTCAAAATGCCAAAAAAAGTAGAAGACAAATTGTTAGACCATGATTTTGATGGTATTAAAGAATTTGATAATCCACTTCCTCCTTGGTGGGTGGGATTATTTTATCTTACTATAATTATATCAATAGTTTATATATTATATTATCATGTAAGTGGGTTCGGTCCTTCACAAAGAGAAGAGTATTTAAACGAAATTAACTCATTTAAAAATGAAAAATTAGCAAAAAGTTCTGGAGCACCAGAAGATAGTTTTAAAGATGGTGAAACTTTTACAGCAATGACAGAAGAAACTTCAATAGTTGCTGGAAGTCAAATATATAAGACAAATTGTTCGTCTTGCCATGGAGTTGCAGGTGAAGGTGGTATTGGACCTAATATGACAGATAAGTTTTGGTTACATGGAGGAAATTATAATGACATAATTAATACTATTGTGAAAGGTGTTCCCGAAAAAGGTATGATTTCTTGGAAACCAATACTTTCAAAATCAGATATATTGAAAGTTGCTAGTTACTTAGAAACACTTAAAGGAACTGCTCCGCCAAATCCTAAAGCTCCACAAGGTGTTGAAGTAGGTAGTTAATAGTAGTTAATAGTAGTTAATAGTAGTTAATTTGTATTTATCAATGTTTTAAAAATTAAATATTCTTGAAATGGAAAACGACAATACTAAAAATGAGAATAAAAATGATTTAGAACCGTTGCCCAGTAATCATAATACTGGGCAGGTTGAGAACATTAAAGAAAGTAGTAAAAAATATGGTAAATCTATTGATTTGAATGAACTAACATTAGATAAACCACATGACCCTTTTACTATGGAAGCTGGTAATTCATTTAGAGATTCGGTTGGTAATATTGATAAAAAAGGGAATAGAATTTGGATTTATCCAACTAAACCAAAAGGAGATTTTACTAAAGCAAGAACTATTGTAAGTTTGGTTTTACTTGCTATTCTTTTTATTAATCCATTTTTGTCAGTTGATGGTCACCCATTATTTTTATTTGACATTTTAAATAGGACATTTATATTATTTGGTGTTTTATTTTATCCTCAAGACTTTCATTTATTTGCGATGTCATTAATGGCTTTGATATTTTTTGCTGTGCTTTTTACAGCAATTTTTGGACGTATTTGGTGCGGTTGGGCTTGCCCTCAGACAATTTTTATGGAAACTGTATTTCGACAAATTGAATATTGGATAGATGGTAATGCTTCAGAACAAAGAATGCTTGATAAAAAGGAAATGAATGGCAAAAAACTAATGAAAAGAATTGCAAAATATTCAATATTTTATGCAATTTCCTTTATTATAGCAAATTTGCTTTTGGCTTATGTTGTTGGTATAGATAGATTATCAGTTTTAATAACTGATGGACCTTTTGCCCATTCAAGTCTTTTTATGTCATTGATAATTTTTTCATTGATATTTTTTGGTGTATTTGCTTGGTTTAGAGAACAAGCATGTATTTATGTATGTCCTTATGGAAGATTACAATCAGTTTTGTTAGATTCCAATACAATTGTAGTAGCTTATGATTATAAACGTGGTGAGCCGCGTGAAAAATTCAAAAAGAAAAGAAGCGTAGAGGCTGGTGATTGTATTGATTGTAATAAATGCGTTCAAGTATGCCCAACTGGTATTGATATTCGTAATGGTACACAATTAGAATGTGTTAATTGTACAGCTTGTATAGATGCTTGTGATGCAATTATGACACAAATTGGCAAGCCAACAAAATTAATAAAATATGCATCGTTAGACCAAATTGAGAAAGGAGAAAAATTCAAATTTACTCCAAGATTAATGTTTTATTCTGTTGTACTTTTGATTTTATTAAGTAGTTTAGTGTATTTATTATCTAATAGAACTGATGTAGAAGCAACAATTCTGAGAGCTAAAGGAGTTTTGTTTAATGTAGAAGCAAATGGTGATATAAATAATTTATATACTATGAAAATCTTTAATAAAACTTATAAAGATGTAAAGTTTGATATTAAAACTGTTGGAATAAAAAGTAAGTTTAAATTAATTGGTGGTAAACCACAATTGATTAATGCAGGTGAAATGTTTGAAGCAACTTTCATATTAAGTATTCCTAAGAGTGAATTACACGAAGACAAAAATGATATTATAATTCAAATTCTTGAAGGTAATGAGGTAATTGAAGAAACAAAAACTTCATTTTTGTCGCCTAAAGAAGAAGAGGATGATTCTGACAAAGACAATGATAAAGAGAACAAAAAAAAGAATAAACAAGAAAATAAAGATAAAGAATAAATTTGGTTATCAAAATAATTTTTAAAGGTTTATAATGTTTAAAAAGTTTAATTGGGGCTGGGGTATAGCCATTGTTTATGGTAGTTTTGTACTAACATTCCTTGTATTTTTGGCATATACAACTACTCAAAAAGTAGAGTTGGTTAGTGAAGACTATTATAATTCAGAGCTAACTTACCAAAGTAGATTGGAAGCAATTAATCGTGTAAAACAAATTGACTCAATCATTAGCTTCAAAATTGATAAAAAGTTAATTTCATTTAATTTACCGTTTATTTCTAATAATATACAAAATGGTATTGTGAAGTTATATAGGCCTTCAAATTCAAAATTAGATAAATCATTTGTAATAAATGATTTAATTTCACTAAAAAGTGGTTTAAATTCAAGTCTAATTAACTTAGACTTAAATAATCTAACTCAAGGTATGTGGAAGGTTCAAGTAGAGTGGAGTATTGCTGATAGTTCATATTATTTTGAAAAAACAATATTTTTATAAGTAATTGAAAGATAAGACTTTTTTATGATTGAATTTATATTAGGATTAAGTTTAGGTTTAGTAAGTAGTTTGCACTGCGTAGGTATGTGTGGACCGCTCATACTTGCTATTCCTAAAAATAATTCTAATTTGGGTAAATTAAGTAATAATTTTAAATACAAATCTTTTCTAAATCCATTATTATATAATTTAGGTAGAATTTCTTCTTATATATTTATTGGAACAATGCTCGGTTTTTTTGGTGAAATTTTACGATTTGCATTTATCCAAGAGCAACTTTCGATTTTTACAGGGGTTTTTATGTTAGTTGGTGGAATAGTTACAAAATTTGATATAACTAACTCATTTCAAAGTATAACTTTCAAAAAATTGATGAACAAATTCAAATCTAATATAGCACAATTACTCCATTCACAATCTTATATTAAAATGCTACTATTAGGAGCTTTAAATGGATTTTTGCCTTGTGGTATGGTTTATATGGCTTTAATTTCTTCATTGGCATTAGGAAGTATAGAAAGCAGCACAATTTATATAACAGGCTTTGGTATAGGCACAAGTCCATTATTGATTTCATTATTTTTATTTTCAAACTGGATTCCTACTACAATCCGTCAGAAAATGAATAAATATACACCAATTTTAACTATATTAATTGGATTTGTAGTTGTATTACGTGGGATGAGTTTGGGAATCCCATACATAAGTCCGGTATTAGATAAATATAAATCTCAAAAATCAGAAAAATTAAATACAAAAA
>JBEICW010000401.1:0-3534 GCA_040383785.1 Ignavibacteria bacterium
CAAAACCGTGTTGTACAATTACTTCAAGAGCAATTGAATTATACATATTTGGGTAATTGGGAAGAACGTGAGGGCAATAGCAATATTGAAGAAACGGAATTACGTAAGTATTTAAAAGGTAAATATAGCGAAGAATTGATTAATAAAGCAATATTTGCCTTAAAGAAAGAAGCCAGTATTAATAAAAATGACGACCTCTATAATACTAATAAAGAAGTGTATTCTATGCTTCGTTATGGTACTTCAATTAGAGTTGATTCTATGACATTACCCACAAAAGTTGATTTTATTGATTGGACTAACACAAATAATAACAATTTTGCGTTTGCCGAAGAAGTAACTATCCAACAAAATAAAAATGTACGAAGACCTGATATTATTATTTATATTAATGGTATTGCGATAGGAGTATTAGAACTCAAAAGAGCAAGCGTATCGGCAAGTACAGGTATTCGTCAGAGTATTAGCAACCAATCAAATATTTTTAATAAGTGGTTTTTTACAACAGTACAATTAGTATTAGCAGGCAATGATAGTAGTGGTTTGTATTATGGTACTACCAAAACTGAAGAAAAGTATTATTTGAAATGGAAAGAAGATAATGATATTTACAATGCCGATGACAATCTTTTAGATAAGCATTTAATTCAGTTTTGTAATAAATCACGTTTGCTCGAAATAATACATGATTTTGTAATTTTTGATTCAGGCACCAAAAAACTTTGCCGTCCTAATCAATATTTCGGTATCAAAGAAGCTCACAAATTTATTGCACGTAAAGAAGGTGGAATAATTTGGCATACGCAAGGTAGTGGCAAAAGTTTAACAATGGTATGGCTTGCCAAGTGGATTTTAGAAATAATCCTGCAACACGTATATTAATTGTAACAGATAGAACAGAATTAGATGAGCAAATAGAAGGTGTTTTCTTAGGAGTGGAGCAAAAGATAACACGTAGCAGAAGCGGTGCAGACTTAGTTTCGCTACTTAATAACACTTCACCACGTTTGATTAGTAGTTTGGTGCATAAGTTTGGTGGCAAAGAAGATAAAAATGCAGATGAATTTATTAAACAATTAAAACAATCTAAACACTTTCAGCCCAAAGGTAATTTTATAGTATTTATTGATGAATGTCATAGAACACAAAGTGGTGATTTACATTCAGCAATGAAGAGTATTTTACCAGAAAATTCAATCTTTATAGGATTTACTGGCACTCCATTACTTAAAAAAGACAAAAAGAAAAGTCTTGAAGTATTTGGAAGATATATTCATACATATAAATTTGATGAAGCTGTTAAAGATGGAGTTGTTTTGGACTTGCTATATGAAGCAAGGGATATTGACCAACATATTTCAGACCAAAAAGGAATAGATGATTGGTTTGAAATAGTTACAAAAGGAATGAACGACCTACCCAAAGCAGAGCTAAAACAGCAATGGGGTACAATGCAAAAAGTTTTGAGTACTAAGGATAGATTAGGTAAAATTGTATTTGATATAGAAAAAGATTTTAAGACTAAACCTCGCCTAAGAGATGGAAGAGGTAACGCAATTTTGGTTGCCAGAAGTATTTACGAAGCTTGTAGATATTACCAAATTTTCCAAAATGCAGGATTTAAAAAATGTGCTATAATTACCAGTTTCGAACCAAATGAGAGTACAATCAAAATAGAAGAAACAGGTAATGGCGAAACAGAAAAAAAAGAGCAATTTGAAATTTATCAACAAATGCTCAAAGACTACAATTTTAAAGATGCCGAGAGTTTTGAAAAGTTTGCAAAAGAGAAATTCAAAAAAGAGCCAGCTAATTTAAAACTTCTTATTGTAGTTGATAAACTACTAACTGGTTTTGATGCTATTCATTGTACATATTTGTATATTGATAAACAAATGCAAGACCATGGTTTATTTCAAGCCATTTGTCGCACTAATAGGTTAGGCAAAGAAGAAGAAAATGACCCATATTACAAAGAATTTGGTTATATAGTAGATTATAAAAATCTTTTTGAAAACTTAAACAAATCTATTAGCGATTATACATCTGATGCTTTTGATTCTTTCGATGCAGAAGATGTTAAAGGATTATTGACTAATAGATTAGAAAAGGCAAAAGAACGCTTAGAAGATGCAATTGAAGCTCTTCATCAATTATGTTTAGATGTACCTGCACCTAAACAATTTGAACAATTTAGTCATTATTTTTCTGGCGACCCAAGTAATGAAAATGATTTAAAAGAAAGAGAGCCAAAGCGTTTAACTTTGTATAAACTGACAGTTGAACTGATAAGAGCTTATAATAATATTGCACCTGAAATTATAGAGGCAGGTTATTCAGAGTCTGATGCTATTAAGTTAAAAGAAAAAGTAAATTATTATGTTGAATTACGAAATAGTATAAAAATTCATAGTAATGATTATATTGATTTAAAACAATATGAACCAGACATGCGAAAAATGTTGGATATGTATCTTATTGCTGACCCCAGCAAAGTATTGTCTAACTTTGGAGATGCGACCTTACTAGAACTTATTATAGATAAAGGTATTGAAGAAGCAGTTGAAGATTTACCTAAAAATATCAAAGATAGTAAAAAGGCAATGAGTGAATCTATTGAGAATAATATGAGAAAAACGATTATTCAGGAAATGCCTGGTAATCCAGCTTATTATGGGAAAATGAGTACACTACTTCAAGCTCTTATACAAAAAAGACAAGAAGAAGCAATTTCTTATGAAGAATTGCTTAAAGAATATGAAAAACTTGCAAAAGATATTCAGCCAAATACTAAGAAAAATTATCCAGAAGAGATTGACACTAAAGCTAAGCAGGCACTTTACGACAACTTAGGTTCGAACTTGGCATTAGCTTTAATGATTGATGAAAAAATGCAAAAAAGAGATGATGAATGGAGAGATAACATAATTAAACAGAGAAAAATAAAAGTATTAATTAAAGAAACATTAAAAGAATTTAGTATTGATTCTGATGAAAAGATAGACAGTATTTATCAAATTATTTACAACCAATCTGAATATTAAAATGCATCAAATTGAGATAAGTAACTTTAAAATAGATGTAGTACGTAAAAGTATTAAAAATATGCACCTTTCTGTATATCCACCAACAGGCAGGGTCAGGATTGCTGTACCTTTTAATATTGATGATGATACAATTAAACTATTTGCGATTTCAAAATTAGCTTGGATAAAAAAGAACCAAAGAAAATTGGCAGAACAAGAAAGACAAACTCCAAGACTTTATGTTGATAGAGAAAGTCATTATTTTGAAGGAAGAAGATATTTATTGAGAGTTACGGAACAAGATGCACCACCAAAAGTAATTATCAAGAATAAAACTTACTTAGAGCTTTTTGTTAGACCAAATACAAGTAAGGAACAAAGCCAAACAATACTAAATAATTGGTATAGATTACAATTAAAAAATCATATCCCAAAACTTATAACTAAGTGGGAACAAATCTTAAAGGTAGAGGTTAAAGATTGGCAGATTAAACAAATGAAAACAAAA
>JBEICW010000402.1:0-3532 GCA_040383785.1 Ignavibacteria bacterium
ATTGTAACTGGCAGGGACTATTCTGGTGGTTTGAGCAATATATTATTAAAATTATGTGCAATACAAGGAAATATATTAGCAAGTAATTTGGAAAGGGTGCAAGTATATAAAACATTACAACTTACCAAATCAGAATTAGAACAGAAGGTTGCTGCAAGAACTATGGATTTAGCTCAAAGTAAAAGAGAGTTAAAAGCTATTTTGGACTCAATACATACTGGAATATTAGTTGTAGAAGATTTAGATAATACAATAATAAGAGTTAATCCCACAGCTGCAAACTTAATAAAAGACTCAGATATTAATATTTTGAGAAATAAGTCAGATAAATATCTAATTGACATTGATCTAAATGATTATGAATTTAGAAGAACCTTTGAGTGTGAATTAATTACTAATAATGGACAAAATATACCAATTTTACGTTCTATTACTATATTAACTTTGGGCAATGGAAAGTTTAGGATAGAAAGTTTTGTTGATATAAGTGACCGAAAATCAGCAGAGATTGCACTAAAACAAGTAAATGAAATATTAGAATTAAAGGTTTTAGAAAGAACAAAAGATTTAGATATATTAATTTATAAATTAAAGATTGAAATACAAGAAAGAGAAGTTGCTGAAAAAGAAGCTAAAAGAATGTTAGATAAAGAAAAAGAATTGAGAATTATGAAAAATCAATTCATTAGTATGGTTTCTCATGAATTTAGAACACCACTTACAGTAATCAAATCGGCAAGTCAAATTGTAGAGTTATATTCTGAATCTTTGTCTGATACGGAAAAGGAAGACTATTTAAAGAGAATTATTAATACTGTCGATTATATGACAGATTTGATAGAAAATGTAATATTTATAGGTAGAAATGAAACAGATAAAATTAAACATAACATTTCTGAAGTTGATTTAAAAGTATTTTGTAATCAAATTATAAAAGATATTTTACTTTCAAACTTCGAAAGTAGAATAATTAACATCAAATTTGAGGGAGAATTTAATATATATTTAGTAGATGTTAAGGTGTTAAAATTAATTCTTACGAATGTGTTGAGTAATGCAATTAAATATTCTCAATTTCCAAATCCTATAGATTTTACTATAAGTTCTGAAGATGACAAATATATATTTGTAGTGCAAGATTATGGGATAGGAATACCTGATTCAGATAAAGATAAAATTTACGATTTATTCCAACGTTCGAGTAATGTTGGGAATATAAGTGGAACTGGGCTTGGTATGGCTGTTGTATTACAATCAGTAAAAGTGTTAAGTGGGTTCATAAATTTTGAATCGGTAGTTAATCAGGGTACAAAATTTATTATAACATTACCACACAATGCAAAACTAAATGTTTGATTTTAAATTGTTTTTAGGTATATTATATTTAAAATATTGGAAATATTAATTTATTAATTATAAAGTAATGAAGCCACTAATATTAGTAATAGAAGACGAAAATAATATAAGACAAGATATAGTTAAAATATTAAATTTAAGCCAATTTGATACAATTGATACTGACGATGGAAATGAAGCAGTTAAAATTGCTAAAGAAAAATTGCCTAATTTAATCATTTCTGATATTATGATGCCTAAATTAGACGGTTATAGCGTATTTAAACAACTTCAAGAAAACCACGAGACTTCTACAATACCATTTTTGTTTTTGTCGGCAAAATCTTCTAAAGAAGATATAAGAATGGGTATGAATATTGGGATAGATGATTATGTAACCAAACCATTCGATATAAAAGATTTAGTTAGTGCTGTTCAATCAAGATTAAATAAACAAGAAAGAACAATGAAAACACTAAATAAAAGATATGAAGATTTAAAACAAAGTTTATATCGTACAATTCCACACGAAATTAGAACACCTCTGAATACAATTTTGGGATATAGTGAGTATCTGAAGCAAAACTTAAATAATCTCTCTACAGAAAAAAGTATGCAAATGCTGGAGGACTTGCACTCTGATGCTATAAGGTTGCAGAAAATGTTCGAAAACTTTATATTTTTATCTAAAATTGAGTATTTTAATACTAATATGGAAGAATTAAGAAAATTAAGGAGTAAAAAAACTCTTAATTCTGAAATGTTAATTAAAGATATTTACTTTTATTTTGCCCATGATAATAAAAGAATTTATGATTTGATATTTGAATTAGAAGATGCAGATTTGGTTATTTTTGATGAGCATTTTGTAAAAATTATAGAATTAATTGCCGATAATAGCTTTAAATTTTCTAAATTTGATAAAAAAATAATTGTAAAAACATATAAAGTTGATAACAACCTGGTTCTTTCCTTTAAAGATTTTGGAATAGGAATATCAGAAAAGAACATCAAAGAAGTTGCTGCATTCAAACAATTTAACAGAGAATTAACAGAACAACAAGGAAATGGATTAGGTTTAGAAATTGTAAAATCACTTTTAAAATTATATTATGGCTCATTTGAAATTGATTCACATGAAAATGAATATACAAATGTCATAATAAGATTGCCTCTTTTTCATTCAGATAAATTGAAATAGTAATATATTGTTTGAAGTTATTTAATATTTAGAAAAAAAAACTTTAATTTATGATTAATTTAAAAATATTTTTGATAAGTTTTATTACTTTATATAGTTTGATTGTTCTAATCATATATTGGCGAAAATATATAAATAAAGAACAACGAGAATTTAAATCAAAAGAAGACAAAAAAAAGTTGTTTTACATTCTATTGCCTATTTTATTTTTTACTTTGCACTTTAATTTAGAATTATTTGTAAATTATTACAATGACTTAATTCTAACAATTAATAAAGGGTATGACCAAAGATTTTACATTATAAATGAATCTAAGTTTGATAGAAATTTTGCAATTAATTTATATGATAAGACACAAAAATCATGGGTACCCTATTATAGAAGTGATGAGTTTAGACTTTCTCCAATTACAATTATTCCCAAAAATTCTGAGTGTAAATTATTTGTGTATCTAAATAAAAATGAACACTTGAAATATGATAAAATTAGTTTTATTTACTTAAATGACTATGATGTAAAAAGTGATAAAAATAATCGAGAAAAAAATAATATTATTCAAAATGATACATTAATGAATGCAATTACTTTCCCGTTACCCTCACCTCCTTTAAAAATATACTCTATTGATTTTAATAAAAATATTTTAACTCCAAAAATCAAAATTAACAACACTTTTGAATACATAAAGTTTGTTTTCTATTTTTCATTAATTGGATATTTTGTCTATTTTATCTTAATGTCCAAGCATCAATATTTAAAGTTTTTATATTGGTTGTTGAATGTCATTGGTGTAAGTGCTTGCATTTATATGATATACAAAAATACTGTTTATTTTGTAGTATTATATAACTTATTTTGAAATCATTTATTACCTAACAAAGATTTAAAAAGTAATATTAAAAACTTAAAATTCATAAAAAAAAGAACATTTCAAACTAATATATTAGTTTTGAAATACGTTTATATATTTAATTAATACAAAAAAGTAAAATCAA
>JBEICW010000403.1:0-3520 GCA_040383785.1 Ignavibacteria bacterium
CATCCAATTCGGGGTTGTCAACTATCGCAGGATTTAGTTCCTTTTTAAGTTCATATATTTTCTGCTGAATATCTCCATCAGCAAAAATATCTCCTGTAAGAAGTGCTTTGTACTCTTCTATTTGTTGTTTGATTTGTTCTTCATTCATAGGTAAAAATTTTACAACTAATTTACAACTAATTCTACAATGATTTTAAACGCTCTAAAACATCTTCCGAAGTATGACCATCAAATTCGTGCTTACACTTATCTGTCGCAGGTATCTTAAAAAAATCCCAATCCTCTAACTTATAGTGGTTACTTATTTGTCCTGTTGGTAGTTTTGCCGATACAATAAACCACCCTCCACCGAAACATAAATCTCCCTCAAAATGTTTGATTGATTTATGTACATCGTATCTATCTAACTTACTCCATTCGTTAAATAGAACTGCATTATACATTTTACGGAAGTTATATAACTCCTCGAAAGTATGATAACCATCTGATATTTCTTCTGATTTAAAACCAATGTTTTTATCTGCTAAACATTGAATAATATTATTTATTTGTTTTTCCATAATATTTTTTAGATTTTATTTTTTTGATTTATTATAAACTTTTCCATTACCATAAGCATCGCAAGGATTTTTAGTTTTTTTTACCCCACAAGAAGTAGATAATAATGTTACAATAAAAATAAATAATAAATACTTCATAATCTTATCTTTTAATCCCTAAATCTGAAAGACTAACAGGTTTGAAATCAACTTGCTCAACAGATACACAATGGTATCTATCATCTTTAATTAAATCCCCATTTTCATTCATAATCATTATGCTTTTTTCGTGCAAATGAGAATGTATATTTCTTGAAACTCTATAATCTAATTCCATAGGATGTACAGGACAATGAGAAAGAAAAATCCCCTTGTATTTCATAAGACCTCCAATGTAATCAACGTGCTTCAATAGTTCTTTTGAATGTTTAGGCAAATCGTGATTGCCTAATATAGCAATTTTTCTGCCTTGTAATCTATCTAACAAATGATAATGTTTACTTGTTTCATTTGTTATATCTCCTAATATGTATGTTAAATCTCTTTTGTTGACAACCGAGTTCCATTTTTCAATTAAATGCTCATCGTGTTCTTCCGAAGTTTCAAAACCTCTCCATTTTGCTATTGCAAGATGCCCTAAATGTAAACATCCTATCATTCTAACATTGCTCATTCTACATAAATTTTATATCTAATCCTAACCCCATTTCTTTGCCACCATTACTGCCTTTGGAATACTTTTTTAAAGCGTTCTTTTTATTCATAGCAGATACGTATGAAAAACCCTCTCTAACTAACGCTTGTTTTTTTGGTTTTTCTACTTTCTCTCCAAACTTAACAAACGTAGGAACAGGTATATATAAGGCTTCTTGAATTTCTCCTGTTTCATTATTTATTTCAAATAAAGTATGGTTTTTGTGAGGTATAATTTTACCAATTAATTCCTTTTCAATTTGAACCTGTTTTTTTACAGAAATTTCAATTTTATTTTTCTGTTTTAACTGCTCTTCCATCTCTAAAAATTTATAACTAATTTGTTATCTAAAATCCCCTCTACACTACAAATTCCATTTCTGCCTAATATAGCATCCATCCATTTTTTAGTTAATGGAACATACTCAACTTCGGGTTGCTCTTCTGTTTCAAAAAGTCTTACATTTGATTGTAATTGGACAAATCCAATCTCATCTTCTGTTGCTATAACTTTATGAAAACCTAATAAAGAATGGGTGTCATCGTATCTGACTACTGCAATTCCATTTGTGATTAAATCCCCAACATTAATTTCTTCTTTTGAAATCAAATAATTTACTCCTTTTACTTTTACAATTTTGTTAATCCAATTATTCATTTTTTTTTGTTTTTATTTTGCTTTTAATCCTGTTATCTCCTCAAATTGTATAGGTGTTAAACCCATAATACATTTGTAGGCTATTTCTATACTCAACTCTGTAAGACTTTGCTTACTTAATTTTTTGTGGTTCGAGATAGCAACTTTCATTAACTCATCGAGTTCTTTTCCCTCGAATTTCTCAAACTCAATCTGTCCTTTAGCCATATCTTATAATTTATTAGACTTTTTCGCAAATATAATAAATTGTTACAATGTTATAACAAAGTATAACAAAAAACCAATCAATTAATTTTTTTAACTTTGATGATAAAATTATATTGAAATGGTAAAATCGTTAACTCAAAATGAGATTATAGACTTTGTTTATAAAACTCCACAATATTCAAAACTTTCAAAAGAAGAGGGTATAAATAGAATTGGCATAGACCCTACTCAATATCCTTTAGATTATATTCAAGATTTTTATGCGAATAAAGTGTTTTCAGAGCCTACGGCAACAGAAATGAATAACTTACTACCTGCGTTAAAAAAAGCAGATGAAATCGCTTTAAAAATTATGGGTAAATTCGGTGTGAGTAAAAATATAGATTGGAAAATAGCAAAGATAAACAAAGGTTATGATTGGAATTCTCCTCAAACAAGAGTTGATGTTATATTTCTTCCCGAATGGTTTTTTGAGAAACCAAGTGTAAAAACATTAGTTCACGAAAAACTACATCTTTACCAAAGACAATTTCCCGAAGTTTTCAATAAACTTTATAATAAATGGGGGTTCAAAAAGATTCAATTAAATGATTCTGAAATAAAACAAATAGGTTCTCTCGGTATTTATGACAGAACGATTAATAATCCCGATACAACTGATGGTGGGGTATGGGTGTTCCGTAAGAATAGAAATATGTTTTTGCTCCCTGTATATGTTGTTAATTTAGAAAATGGTATGCCTACAACTTTAGGTTTTAATATTGATTTCAGCGATAGGAGAAAGCCATTGAAATACATAGGTAACATAAGTAGTCTTTCAAACTTTTTTGGTGCTAACCAAATAGACCATCCAAACGAAATTTTTGCTTGTAAGGAAACGAAAAACATCCCTTTTTAGTAAATAAAAAAAGGGTTTTTACACCCTTTTATTTATTTATCATTAGTAAAAAAAAGATAATTAGAATAAGTACAATCACATTTAAAAAACTTAAAATTTTAATTTGATTAATTGATTTTTCTATTTCTTTTGTTGATTTTTTAAAAACAATCAAATCTGAATTTAACTTGTTTGTTTTTAATTCAATATTTGATTGAATATTTTTTAATTCATCTGCTCTAATTTTAAACATAGATTCAACAAAATAAAATTCTTTTTTAATGCTATTCTCAATCTTTTGATATAAACATTCATTCTTTTGATTTAGATAATCGGCAATACTTAAAATAGTTTCATCTTTTAAAAAATCAATTTTATTATGTAAATTAAAATTCTCTGTGGATGGTGTGCTTTCATCATTAAGATTATAATCTCTTTTAGTAACAGGTTTTTCAAATGGATTAAAATCAGATTTTTGAGTATCTATATCCTGTGTGTCTAACTCTTCTGTTTGTAACTCTTCAAATATTGGTTGTTCTGAAATTA
>JBEICW010000404.1:0-3519 GCA_040383785.1 Ignavibacteria bacterium
CAAAAATCGTGAAATATCGTGAAGTTTTTTGCTGAAAAATAGCAAAAAGAGTGCAAATAGTGCAAAAAAAAGGTCAAGTGAGACACTTGACCTTTAATATTTAATATAATTTTTATTTGACTGGTTTTATTTATTATTTAACAAATTTATAGTTTCTTCTACATTTTCTACTTCAATAAATAACTTTTGGAATTCTTCATTTTTGATTTCTATTTCAATTACTTTAGATTTATTACTTACATCCCAAAAATGCTTTTCTTTATTTTTAAGATAAGTTCCAGCACAAATTACAAAAGGAAGTGATGTACCAGGCACTCGCCAACCAATCCAAGACCACCAGCTAATTTGTGTGTGTTTCGCTGAAACTATATTTTCGAACTTAACTTTAATTTCACTTCTAAAAGCCCAAAATTTATGAGAACCCAAAACTTCAAACAATATATTTTCATCAACTTTACTAACTGCAACCATTTTTTCTCCTTAAATAATAAATAAATTATAAATGATTGACTTTTTATCAAATAATACGGAAAATATCAATTAATGTTTCCTAATTTAGCGACTATTCAATCGTCTCAATGTTAGGTACAGAGTCGGAATCAACAATAGTATCAGTTTGATTCACTTGCGTTCCAGATGTATCAAGAGTTTGAACACCATTTTCTTCATTACCCATACGAACAGAAACTATAGTAGATAAGCCCACTTCCTGTTGAGTTATGCCATAAAGTGTATCTGCCGCTTCCATAGTTTTTTTGTTGTGAGTAACAATTAGAAATTGGGTATTATCAGTAAACTGACGAATCATATTGATAAATCTACCAATATTTGCATCATCAAGCGGTGCATCTACCTCGTCCAAAATACAAAAAGGTGATGGCTTAACCATATAAATTGCAAATAGTAATGCTATCGCAGTAAGGGTTTTTTCGCCACCAGAAAGCATTTCTATTGAATGTGGCTTTTTGCCTGGGGGCTTAGCTGTAATTTCAATATCGGACTCAAGTGGATTTCCATCTGCTAATTTAATATCAGCGAAACCTTCTTCATTAAATAATTTGCCAAATAAATATTTAAAGTTCTCTTTAACTTTATCAAAAGTTTCATGAAAATTCTTTTCAGCAGTTTGATTAATCTCAAAAATAGTATCTCGAAGAATTTTTTCTGCTTCTAATAAGTCATTAACTTGATTTTGAGTAAAATTAAGTCTTTGATTTTGCTCTTCAAATTCCTCTAATGCCAAGAAATTCACACTGCCAATTTCTGATAATTTACGTTTAATTTCAGAAACATTAATTCGGTTTTCATCAATATTATATTCAACTTCAATTTCATAATCTAATGTATCAATATCAGTATCGTAAGTTTCTTTTAACTTGTCATCTAAATTATTTTTTTTGGATTTATATTCGTTAAAATTCAAATCTAATTTATGTATTGTATCTTTTCTTTTGTCGTTTGCTTTACGATTTTGCTCCAAATCAATTTCTAAAGTCTCGATTTCAGCTCTTTTTGATTTTAATTCACTTTCTGATAAGTCCTTTTGATTTTTTGTTAAATCAACATCTGAAATCAACCTTTCCAAGTTTATATTTATAGTTTCTATTTCTAATTGAGTATTTTGAATTATTTCATTATTTTGAATTATATCATTTTTTCTATGATTTAATTTAGTATCAAAATTTTCTAATTGCTCTTCCAATTGATTTGCCAATCTTTCAGCAGATTTAATTTCTGAATTTAGTTTAGTTGTATTTATTTCTAAATCTCTAAACTCTGATTCTTTATTTTTAAATTCAGTCTCAGCAGCAGCCAATTCTTCTTTTAATAATTGAAATTGTTCATTTTTTTCATCAAGCAATAAAGATAAATCATTAATTTTAGTGTTTAATGTTTCATTTTCAACATCTAATTCTTCTAATTCAATTTCAAGTTTTTTATTACTTTCTACCAAATTTTCTTTATTATTTTCGATAGAATGTATATTTAATTCAATTTTTGCAGAATCTTGTTTTAATTTATTCAGGCGATTTTCTTTACTATACAAATCATTTTGGATTTGTTTGATGTCAATAAAACTTAACTCTTGTCTTAAATCACTTAATTTAAGATTATTTTGTTCGATTTGTGAATTAATTTCAGAAATATTAGATTCAAGTTCTTTGATTTTTATACTTTTACCAATTAATTTACTTTCATTGGTATTAGAAAGCCCACCTTTTAAAATATTTGTATTTTTAAAGAATGTGCCATCTTTGGTGATTATACTATATTTGCTTAAATCAAATCCAGATTTTACTAAATTATAAGCATCTTCTTTATTTTCAACAAATACGACATTACCCAATAATTTATCAATGACATTATATAAAGTATCTTCTGTTTTAATAAAATCTACTAATAATGGGTAAGTTTTATTACCATAGGTTAGAATATTTTTTTCTTTGGAATTGTTTTTTAAGTCAGTTGTATAGCCATTTTTAATTAGAAAGTTAGTATAACCTTTTTTGCTATTTTGAAGTAATTTAATTGCTAAATCAGCTTCTTCTGTATCTTCTACAATAAAATAATGAATCGATTCACCCAAAGCTGAAATTAAAGCTAACTTATATTCATCAGCAATATCAATACTTTCAATCAAAGTTTGTTTGCTATTTTTAGTAATAAACTCATTAGATTTCATCAAATAACTTATCGTTGAATCACTATCGGATAAACTTTTTAGAAAATCTAAAGAAGCTTTTTTACTACTTAATACATTCTTATTATCATAAATTTGTTGATTTATAGTATTTATTTGCGTATCCAATAAATCTTTCTTTTCCTTTTCGGTATTTAAAGTATTTTTTAGATTTTCAATTTCTATTTCAACTTCATTGATTTGAATTTTGATACTGGCTTCATCTTCATTAAATCTAATTACCGAATTTTCTAATATATCAAATTCATCATAATTATTTTTAAGACGTGAATTAATTGAATTTGACTTGTTTTTATTACTATTTAATAGATTATTATTTAGATTTAAATTGTTTTTTATATTAACAATTTCACTATTTTCAACATCATAATTTTCTTTAATGTTGGTTAAATTGCTATATAAATCATCTTTAAAAGATTTAACATCAATTAATTTTAGGTTTAATTCATCTAATAAATTGCTTTTATTTAAAATTTCTTGGCTTGTTTTTTCAATAGAAACCTTTAGATTTTCAATTTCATTAGAAGAATTATTTATTTCATTTTCAATTCTAGTTTGCTGATTATTTAGAGATTTTAGTCTTTCTTCACAAACAGCTAATTCTCTTTTTTTATTATTAAGTAAATTGATGTTTTCGCGTTCTTTATTCAAAAATTCTTGATACTGAACCTGTAGAACGTTTAATTCTTCTTTTTTTAACTCTCTATCTAAATTATCTTTTTCTAATGATTCGTCAGATTTAGTTATCTCAATTTTTAAGATGCTAATTTCATCTTCTAATTTAATTAAGTTTTCTCTAATTAATAAGTACTCATAGA
>JBEICW010000405.1:0-3517 GCA_040383785.1 Ignavibacteria bacterium
ATTTTTGAGTTTGACTACTCATTTTACACCTAAAATATAAAAATTAAAAATTATTTATTTATTATTTATGTTAATTTACTTTTATTGATTTTTCAATAAAAATCTGGAATTCTTCATAAAATCTTCTACCCTCAGATTCAAATAAAATTGGGTCGCGACCGCATACTTGCTTGATCATATTATTAATTCCACTGCTCATACCTTTTAGTAACATAGCCATTGTTCTTGCATCAGTTGTGGTAGTTATTTCACCTTCTTTCTGACCCTGTGCAATGATTTCAATCATAACATTTTCTATTTTTTCATCAATTTCTTTCAAATCCAATAGTTTCACTTGCAATTTTTCATCTGTAAAATTCACTGATGCTAAATGGTCCAAAACCTCTTGATAAAAGGCAAGTTCTGTCATAAATTTAAAATGCTGATTACCCAATTCACCAATTTTATCTAAAGAGTTACTATATTTCGCAGTTCCAGTAGTAAACATTTCATTCAAAAGATGAAGCGCTTTGATACTAATTACCACTATAAATTCTTCTTTACTTGAAAAATATTGATAAATCGCAGCTTTACTATACAAAGCTTCTTCTGCAATATCTTCCATTGTAGTTTCTCTAATGCCTTTTTTTCTGAAGACATTTTCAGCAGAATTAATGATTTTCTCTTTGATTAATTCTTTTCTTTGTTCATTTCTTGCGATTTTACCCATTTTATTCACTTAGCCCTAATGTATAAACGTGTATGGTTTGTTTTCTTTATTATATTTTCTGACGTTGCGTCATTTATTTGATACAAAAATAGTAAATAGATTTATATCTACCAAATAATATTTTCAATTTTAAAAAATAATTGTATTAATTTTGAATAAATATTAAACAAAATCTGAAAATAATTTTTAATAATATGTTAAAATCAAATAAAAATAGCAAATTTACTCTTGGTATTCTTGGTGGTGGTCAATTAGCAAAAATGACTATGTTAGAGGCATACAAGTTAGGTTTAGATGTAGCAATAATTGAAAATGGTGAACTATCCCCTGCTGGGAACCTAACTAAATATGAATTTGCATCAAAAATTGAAATAAATCCTGAATTAGATAAATTTATCGAAAAATCAGATATAATCACTTTAGAAAATGAATTTATAGACCCAAGTATAATTGAATATATTGAAAAGTCTTGCAGCGTTTTTCCATCTTCCAAAACACTATCATTAATTCAAGATAAATTAATACAAAAAACAACTTTTGATAATGCTGGAATTAGTGTTGCAAATTTTGCTCAAATTGAAAATCATGAAGATTTGAAAGTATTTGGCGAAAAATATGGTTACCCTTATGTTCTAAAAACTCGAAAATTCGGTTATGATGGTTATGGGAATTACACTGCAAAAAGCTTGGAAGATGCAATTACAGGATTTAGCAAATTCAAAGAGAAGAACGCAGATATATATGCAGAAGCATTTGTAAATTTCACGAAAGAATTAGCAGTAATGGTTGTGCGAAATAAAGATGGAGAGATAAAAACATATCCAGTGGTAGAAACTGTTCAGAAAAATCATATCTGCAAAGAAGTATATGCTCCTGCGAATATTTCAGAAAAATCAATCAACGAAGCAAAAGAATTAGCAATTAAATGCGTGGAAGTAATTAATGGAGTTGGGGTTTTTGGAATAGAATCTTTTCTATTGCCAAATGGTGAGATTGTGGTGAATGAAATTGCACCACGCCCCCATAACTCAGGACACTACACAATAGAAGCGTGCCATACTTCTCAATTTGAAAACATAATTAGAGCAGTTTGTAATTTGCCAATTGGTAGCACAGATATGAGAGTTGGGGCTGCTTGTATGATAAATATTTTGGGTGAAATAAACGGCTCGGGTGTGCCAGCTAATATAAATGAACTATTAGCTTTTGATAAAGCAAAGTTTCATTTGTATGGCAAAGAAACTTCTCGAATTGGCAGAAAAATGGGACATATAACTGTTACCGGTGATAATATAGAAGACACAATAAATTATGCAAGAGAATCAGCCAATTCCCTAAAATGGGAGTAAAGTATTTTTGTAAGGGTCGATGGCATCGACCCTTTTCTTTTTATGTGCAATAATTGTGCAATAAAAACGTCATAATGATGTATTGTTAATTGTAAATGTTTAATAATTTGAAGAAGTTCTTTGAGGAAACCCCTATCTAAATCATTTCCCATAGAATGGGGAAAGACATAAAGAAAAGAAAAAAACAGCCAAAAATCGTGAAATATCGTGCAATTTTTTGATAAAAAAATGGGAAATTGAGTGCAATTAGTGCAAAATATTCTCCGCTGGCGGAGATGTCAGCTTTGCTGACAGAGGTGGTTTCTTTGCTTTTGTAAAGGCAAGGCACTGCCTTGTCTCATATGACTTGTGATATCGCAAGAGTATCTCGGATAAAAAGTTCTTTGAAGAAACCCCTATCTAAATCTTTCCCCACAGAGTGGAGAAAGACTTGAATAAAAGAAAAAAACAGGTAAAAACCGTGAAATATCGTGAAGTTTTTTGAGAAAAAATGGGAAATTGAGTGCAATTAGTGCAATTTTATACAAAGAAAATAAAGATTTTGTAATCAATTTACATCAACTCTTCGCTTTTCTTTTCGCGGAGTAGTAGCCAAATAAAGAATGGACCGCCTAAGCCTGTAGTTAGAATACCTATTGGTAATTCAGCTGGACTTACTATGGTTCGGGCAAGTGTATCTGCTATCATAAGTAATGTGCCACCAAATAGCATAGAAAGTGGCAATAAGTATTTGTAATTATGAGTAAACCAAAGTCTAATTATGTGCGGAGTAACTAATCCCAAAAATCCAATTATACCTGCTTGCGAAACTCCACCACCAATAGAGACAGCCGCAATAAATATTATTACTCTTTTGATATGTTGGAGATTTACACCTAAGTAATAGGCTTCTTTTTCACCTAAAGAAATGATATTAAGTACTTTCCCATATTTTAATAAGAAAAGTGATGGAATTAACACAGCAAAGATTGAAATACTAACCGAAGTCCAATTACTACCACTAAAACTACCCAATGACCAAAAAGTTATGTTACGCAATTGGGCATCGTTAGCTATAAATACAAAAAAGCCATATATTGCTCCATTCATTGCATTTACTGCAATTCCTGCCAGAAGTAATATTGAAATATTGGTCATTCCAGAGCGAGATGCTAATTTGTATGCGATAATTGTAGAAATAATTCCACCAACAAAAGCAGCAATTGGTTGGATATATAACGAAAAGTCTTGTGGTAAATTGGGAAGTATTATAGAACCTAATACGATAAAAATAACTGCCCCAAGTGCCGCACCAGTAGAAACTCCAATCAGAGCCGGGTCTGCAAGCGGATTACGGAAAAGTCCTTGCATAGCAGCACCGGTAATTGACAAACTCGCACCAATAATAAATGATAATATTATCCTTGGCAATCTAATTTCATTAATCACCATTATATTCATTTCATTAGTCTTATCAATG
>JBEICW010000406.1:0-3516 GCA_040383785.1 Ignavibacteria bacterium
CCAGTATAAATAGGGATGTAGATGCCGAACTTGAAACAAAACTTGAAATTTCTGGATTATCTATCGGAATATCAAAAGTAGAATTTAGACTGCCAGATGATATTAAAATCAATATTATTAATGGAAGTCCAACTGCTACTAATAAATTAATTAATTTACTTTTGTCATTTTTGTTAGATAATAACTTTTCTAAACCAAGAGAACTTGCTAATGAAATGGCTGTAATTAAAAAGAATAAAATTCTCCCTGGATTACGGAACGTACCGAAATACGGCAATTTGTAAAATATTGGAAATAAAAATCCATTACTACCCAAAGCATATAAAATCGAGAAAAATGCAATTAAAATCAAAAATATCGTATCTTTGTTTTTGAAGTCAGTGATAAAATAAAATAGACCTAATACCAAGGCAACCAAACCAAAATAAAAAGCAGTTTCCCAGTAGTAATGAGTTTGGTAACCTTCTTTGTAATTCAAATAAAAATTACTACCCTCAACTCCACTTGCTTCAATTTTGCCATATATATCGGGGTTAAACATTGAGAATAATTGACTTGCTTGCAATGAACCCTCTGACGCTAATTTAATAGTATTATCATTTCTACGCGATTCTTTGGCTAATTCTAATGAAGGCAATAATTGAATAGAAAAAATACCAATACCTATAATAATTGGAATTGCTGAACTAATACAAATTGAAAGTAATTTAGTAGCACTACTTTTTTCAATTATATTTTTAATCAAATAAAATACAAATACAAAAAACAAAAACAATGATATATAAAGCATTGTTTGTGGGTGTCCAGATAAAATTGAAAATCCAAAAATCAACCCACTAAATATACTATATCTAAGATTTTTAAGCGTTTCAGTGCCAATAAGTGCGTTTCTAAAAAACATCAAAACTAAGGGAAACCAAGCAAGGTGATATACCATCATTGGGTGAATTACGTGGCAGACCATAAGCATGGAAAAAGAATATGTTACTGCACCTATAATTGAAGTTAGTGAACTCGCACCAAAAGACTTATTCAAAAGCCAAAAGTTAAATTGTGCAATTACAAAGTGAATAATTATCACGAATTCAATAGCACCAACTGGAATTTTACCATTTGATAAAAATAAATTTAATACTCGATTTAAAGGATAGAAAAAACCAACCTGCAAATCCGCCATAAAAGGCATTCCAGCAAAACTAAAATTATTCCAAAATGGTATATAACCTTTTGCAAATTCATTTGCTGCATAAGTTTGGTGTGGCAAAACATACTCTGTGAAATCTTCCCAGAAATAACTATTTCCTAATTGTGCATTAAAAAAAATCAATGTGAAGATTGAAAATAAAATCAATGCCATATAGGGCTTAATTTCTAAAAATACACTTGAAAAATTATTTTTAGAATTAGATTTTACTGAACTTTGATTATCTTGAGTGTTTTTATTTATTTTCATAATAGTTAATTTGTGATAACTTTATATTTAACTTAAAAATAACAATTTTAAAACAACTACAGTTTTTGAGCAATAACGATTATTGATAATCCAAATGGAAGTTTTATATTTGGAATCAAGCTTAACTCTTTATCAAATATATTTCTTAATAATTTATTCATACTCTCAGAAACTTTATCTACAGGGTCGGTGCTTTTTTTATTAGTAAGTTTATCCAAAAATCTTTTGGCTACTACTGCTGGGAAAAGTAATGTATTAAAATAACTATCATATTTGATATGAAATCCTTGAGATTTTAACAATTCTACATACTCATTTTTTGTATATCTGCGGTAGTGCATATGAATTTTGTCATGTTCACTCCATAACCATTGGTAAGCAGGAACAGTTGTAACAAAATAACCATTTTGTGGAAGTAAGTCATAAATATCTTTTATTGCAGCTTTGTCATCTTCGATATGTTCGATTACATCTAAAGCAAATGCTGTATCAAAAACTAAATTTTTATCAATTTTTGACTTTAGTTCATTTATGTAACAATTATATAAGTTAGTTAAGCCACGTTTTTTGCAGTATTCAAGTGCAATTGGCTCTGTATCTAAGCAATGAACATTGAACCCATTTTGGTCTAACATAGATGCAAAACCACCAGTCCCACAGCCAATATCTAAAACATTTTTAGTTGATTTATTGTCTAAGTTGCATATTTTTTTAAAAGCATTATAAACAATTGCATTTCTGGATAAAAACCAAAAGTAATTACTTTCAATCTGAAAATTTGAATGATATACTATTTCTTGCATTAATTAGATTTTATTTATTTAAAAGATTTGAAAATATTATTTTAAAATTGTAAATAATATTAAGTTAAAATTAAGAAAAATATAGTAAATATGATTAATTTCTATAATTATTGTATATGATAAAGAGTAATTTAGAGATAATTCTCTATTTAAAAAGGAGTCCATACAAAACTGAATACTGGAACTGCAAAAGGTTGAGTGAAAAACGCCAAACCAAAATCAGCTGAAAAGCGAGTGTTATTTAGTCTAAGTCCCAATAAAACAGCAGTATTTGTTGGTGATGCAATATCACTATTCCAAAGTTCACCAATAAAATGTAAATCATTTGAACTTGCAAATTTGGTATCTAATCCCAAACCCACACCAAAACTACCATTAAAATAATTTGCATTCAAAAATTCTCTACCGAATTTTAATTCATAATTATTTTGTGTACCTAATTTATAAAAAAAACCACCAGTTAGAACTGACTTAGGTCCAGTAAATGAAGCAACTGCATAAAGATGCTGAAAATTATTATTATGATTGATAAATGCAAGATTTCCCCCTACAGCAATAGCTGCTTTACTATCCATATCTTCGAACCTTTCATTATAAACAGTGAATTTTAGGTTTAATGTAGAAAATTGCTCATCTCTATTTAGTGTTGGCACTACAGAGGTGCCAGCGGTTACACTTACGATATCTCCAATACCAAATCCTCCATAAAATAACAATAATTCAAAATTCCCAATAAAGTGATTATTAGATATTGGCTCTGCAGTGGGGAGTAAAAAAACTCTATGATTATGTCTATAATATTCTTCTTTTAGGTTAATTTCAGCAATTTGAAAAAAATAAATATTAGTTTTTCCAAGTGATGTTTTGAATTTAATACCATCACCTTCCTCTTCATTAGTTACTAATTCAACAATAAAACCACTAAAAATATCGCCATTTTTAAGTCTAATAATATATTCTTTATCATATTTTATGTTATCTTTGTCAATTATTTCAGAATAAACTAAAGTAAGGTTAGTGATTAAAAATCCAAGAATGAAAAATGATAATAAAAGTAATTTTTTTAGTTTTGATTTAAAATTTAAATACATTTACAATTAAATTAATAATAAGTTAAAGTTGATTTTTATACAAAACGAATTTATTAAAATAATATTAGAAAAATTTACTACTTAGATTAATTAATTTAGCATTTTTTGTTTAAATCTATGTTATTATTTGTAATTACTTAATTTTACTCAAAAAATAGATATAATTATA
>JBEICW010000407.1:0-3510 GCA_040383785.1 Ignavibacteria bacterium
ATCTATACTTTAATAAACCAAGTCAAATATTGATTTTTTATTAAATACACAAAGAACATGATTTTTTCTTACAAAATTACTCAAAATTGTACATTTTAATGTAATTTTTTGTTAAAATAAGATTATATTTATAAAGATATTATCTCTTTTTTTGAAAATTAGATATAATATTGCAAATTTGTAAATGCATTTTTTTATTAATTAAATAATTATATTTTAATATTAATTTTTTGACAATTAAATTCTAAATATTCGTTTAGTTCAGAAAAAATAATTCGTAAAATCAAACAATTATTATTGGTAGCAAATGATTGAAAATGAAGTAGCGATAAGTGTTAAAGATTTACATAAGTATTTCCATGGCGTTCATATTTTAAAGGGAATAACTGTAGATATTCCGAGTGGTAGTTTAGTTTCTATTATCGGACGCTCTGGTTGTGGTAAAACAACTTTATTAAGGTGTTTAAATTGCTTAGAAATGTTGGATTATGGTACTATATCTTTAGCAGGTATTACCTTAAATAGAAACAAAACTACTAAAGAAAAAGATTTAAATAGATTGAATAATCAATCCTTTAAAAAAACTGGTTCACCTTTTACAGGTGGTGAACAACAGCCATTAATAGACGAAGACTTTCAAATCAAAGCTCATGCTTTGCGTTCAAAAGTAGGTATGTTATTCCAAGGGCTTAATCTTTTTCCAAATTTGAATGTAATTGAAAATGTAATGAAAGCTCCAATGATTGTTCAGGGAGTTTCGGAATCCACTGCAAGATTAAAAGCAATTCAATTATTAGAAAAAGTAGGTTTAGAAGATTATTTGGATAGAATGCCGTTTCAACTTTCAGGCGGGCAGGCTCAAAGAGTCGCAATTGCAAGAGCTTTGGCTATGTCACCTCAAGTAATGCTGTATGACGAGCCAACTTCTGCCTTAGATCCAGAATTAGTAGAAGAGGTAATACATGTTATGTTAAACTTAAATAAAGAAGGAATGACTCAAGTAGTTGTTACCCACTCTATGAGTTTTGCCAAACACGCTTCAGATATTGTTATTTTTATGGATGAAGGGAATATTGTAGAAATGGGTCCCCCATCTACTATATTCAAAAATCCTAAAGACGAGAGAACAAGAGCTTATTTAAAATTAATGTTAGATTAATAGAATAATTTTATAATAACTAATTTAAAGTAATTACTTACCTAAAAGTAGAAATTAAATGAAAATTTTAAACAAAATTTCAAACAATATTTTAATATTAATAATATTAAGTATTTTATTTTTATCTTCAAATCTAAACTCAAATCTATTTTCTGCACCTATTTTAAAATGGGCTGCAGATAGTGAAGGTAACGCCCCTTTTGTATTTCAAGATCCAAGAGTACCTAGCAGATTAATTGGTTTTGAATTAGATATAATTACAGAAATTTGCAAAGAAATGGGTTACGAAGCTGTATTTGTTCAAAATCAATGGGACGGACTAATCCCAGGTATTGAACGTGGAGATTATGACGTAGCAATAAATGGTATTGAAGTTACTAATGATAGAGAATTGGTTGTTAATTTTTCAACTCCATACTATACCACATTTGAACAGTTAGTAGTTCGCAATGATAACAATTCAATTTTTACTTTAGCTGACCTTGCTGGGAAAAAAGTTGGAACGCTAAAAGGTGCAATTGCTGAAAGAATTTTGAATGCCCAAGGCAATATTGATGTAAAAACTTACGATAGTGAAAGTAGTTCATTTTTAGATTTAAAAAATAGCAAATTAGATGCAGTTTTGATTGACTCACCTCCAGCAGTATATTTTACAGGTTGGAACTTTGATTTAAAAATGGTAGGTCCTCCTATTGGCGAGATAGTCTATGGTATAGTTGTCAAAAAAGGCAACGAAGAGTTACTAAATAAAATTAACATTGCAATTTCTAAAATGCAGACGACAGGTAAATTAAGAGAAATTTTGGACTCTTGGAATTTGTGGAATCCATTAATGGCAGTAAGATTAAATGATAAAAGTGCAGCTAAAGTAAAACCATTTAATTATGAATATTTTATAAGTTCTCAAACTGCAGAAATGACGTTATTAGATAAAATAATGCGTTATCTAACATTTTTACCAATGATTGCAAAAGCGGCATTAACTACTATAGAAATTAGTATATTTTCTATGATTGTTGCAATTGTTGTTGGTTTACTTTTAGCATTGATGAGGGTTTATGCTCCAAAACCATTTTCGTCTTTTGCTATATTATTTATTGAAGTAATGAGAGGAACACCTTTATTAATACAATTATATTTTATATATTTTGCACTTCCTACTTTTGGAATTAATATTTCACCTTTTATGGCTGCAATTATTGGTTTGGGTTTGAACTATTCTGCTTACGAGGCCGAGAACTACAGAGCGGGACTTTTTTCTGTTCCTAGAGGGCAAATGGAAGCAGCAATTTCTTTAGGTATGACTCGTAATCAAGCTTTAAAGCATATTATTATACCTCAAGCAATTAGATTAGTTATCCCACCAATTACTAATGATTTTATATCTTTACTTAAGGATTCTTCACTGGTATCGGTAATAACAATGGTAGAATTAACTAAATTGTATAGCCAATTAGCTGCAACTTATTTTGATTATACTGGTATAGGAATTATTATAGCAATTGCTTATTTATTAATTGGGTTACCATTTGTTAAACTTTCAAAAATGGCTGAAAATCATTTTGCTCTTGATAAAAGAAGAAATTCTATATAAGTAAAACATTTACAATATATTTTTTATAATATAATTTATATAATTTTGTCTATTTGGTTTCTAATTGTTAAAAATCTAAAAAATTAATAAATCACAAATTTAAGGACCTCAAATCTATGAAAAAAACATTATTAGCAATAAGTGCATTTGCAATTATTAATGTAAACATATCTTTAGCTCAAAATGATAAACAAGTTGTAGTTCCTACACCCAAAACTACAACTCTAGAACAAACTACTCCAGTTCAAGAAAAAACCAAACCAACACCAGAAGAAAGAAAAGCAAAATTAGAGCAGATTAGAGCAGAAAGAGAAAATAAAAGAAAAGCAAAAGATACAATTAATGCAAAATCAAATAATTTACAAGTACCTAGTGATGAGGATATTAAGGATAATATCAACAAACAACGACCAGGCAAATATACAAGTATTCAAGAAGCATTAAAAGATGCAGAAACTTTGAAAAGTTTAAACTTAGCTAATGGAAAATTAACTGAAGTTAGTAGCGATATTAGTAAATTAGTAAATTTAGAAGTAATTGATTTGAGTAGAAATAGTATTAAAGAATTACCAAAAGAATTAGCATTATTAAAAAACCTAAAAACTATAAAACTAACTAAAAACGAATTTACTAAAATTCCTGCAGTTTTATTAGAAATACCTACTTTAGAATTGATTGATTTATCTGAAAATAAAATAGTTACTACAGAAGAAAAATTTGATAAATTAGTTAATTTAAAATCTTTAAAATTAGATAA
>JBEICW010000408.1:0-3506 GCA_040383785.1 Ignavibacteria bacterium
ATTTAACTACTCCAAATTCGGACTTTGTAAATGCTGTAAAAGCTAACAATGATGAAATTAATAACTTTACCGATAAAATCAAAGAACTAAACACAAATTTAGAACTTATAAAGTCTGAACAAATTAAATTTGAAATAAAATCTGAATTAGAAAAGATGCTAAATAAAAATATATTCTCTATTTAGAATTCTTTAAAAATAATCCCAATAATTGCAATAAATCCACAATTTAACCAAGAAAATATTAAACATTGATAAAGCAAAAAAAATATAATAAACGTCATAAAATTGAAGTGTATTTTATTTTATACTTGGCTGCGTTAATTTTACTTTTGCCCGAAGATCAGAAAAAATCTGACATAAATAATCAAGGTCATAATCAAATTACAAACAATTCATACTTACAAGTTGAAAAATCAGTTTTGAATTGCAAAATAAGTCTGAAAGGTGGAAAATTAATTGTTGCGGATATTGATTCTATCAATAATATTTTACTTTTTGGAGATGTTTATAGTATTAATTATAATTTTGAATTTGAAAATCAAAATCAAAAATATTCTAAAATTTCAAATGATGACAAAAATTCATTTTTTACATTTAAGCAATTAAAAAATGATATTATTTTTAAGTGGAAGCCAAATATCATCAAAGAAATTCCAACCTCTTACATTGTTAAAGTTACTGCTAATGCTATCAAAAAAAATAACAATCAACTACAAGAATTTATTTTAAAAACGCAATTTGTTATCAATGTAGTGTTGGATAATAATTCACTTAATAATAATTTAACTTTAGATGAACTATTAAAAAATGGAATTGAAAATAATTCATCTAATTTAACATTTAGTGAAAGTGAGATTATTAATAACATTAATTCTACATCTAATAGTTCTTCAGATTTGCTTAACCCAAATAATAGAAATATCAATAATATTAATAACTTCAATAATTCAAATAATCAAAATCAAAATTTTGAGCAAAATAATGGGAGTTTCGATATTTCTGCAGAAAATAATATTATTAAAAGTATTTCATATAATAAATGGAAAAATTTTATTTATTTTTATAATCTAAATCCAACCAAAGATTTACTCAATAAACCTGAAATTAGAGTTAATTTAGAAAATAATAAAGATGAAGGATTTGCAAGTATTGCTGAGATTAATGACAAAGGAATACTTCTTGAAGGCAAAACCCCTGGATTTTCAAATATGAAAGTTACTTTTTCAATAAAACGTAAAAGTGATAGAAAAGAAGCAGAAATTGAGTTTATTGTCAAACCAATACCAATTTCTAAGCCTTCATTTGCTAAATTAATGTATCCAGAAAAAAATTATTTGATTAAACCTAATTTACCAATTCTAACAAGCGAACAAGTAAAATTATATTTAAAAGACCAAGATAAAATTAGATATTCGAGCAATGAAGGTGGTGATTTTATTTTTGTAGCTAATCAATCTGACACAAATAAAACTTTACAATTAGAAAGATATGTGGGCAAAGAATTAATTGGCGAAAAATATAATATAAAAGTTGTGAGTTATCCAAATCCAGAAATTATAGAAATTTTAAAAATAAATGACAACAATTACCAAGTTAAAACAAAATCTTATGGCATTTATCAGGCGGATAATAATATTGTTTCTAAAATCTTGAGCGATGATTTTAATACTCAAGAATTGGTAGGTAAATATAGATTTGAACCTGATGAAAATTATAAAATACATTTTCAAACATTCAATTTAAAATTAAAATCAACACAAAAAGACCTTAAAGAAATAAGTATAAAAATATCTGACAAAAGAGGATTTTTGTCTCCACCAAAAAGACTACCTGCGTAGTTTATTTTTTTAAAATAGTTAAATACCAAGAAAATATTATTTTACTTAGGCACTACGAATGATTGTCTACGGGAAAAGCTCGCAAGACGCATTGCGATTAAGTCTTGTATGTTGCGGATTACATTTTGGGGAACTGTGAAGTTGTTAAACATCATAACAAATGACAGCACTTCTCTATCACGAGTAAGCACATATCCAGCCAATGAATTTACATTGTTCATTGAGCCAGTTTTAGCGAATATATTTTTTTCTGCTAAAGTATTTATAAATCGTCTTTTTAGAGTTCCATCTTCATTTGGAGTAGATAAAGATTTACGGAAAGTATCTTTATATTTGTTTTTATTCATATCATTAAGCAAAATATTCAACCCTATTGGTGAAATCATATTTAATCTTGATAATCCAGAGCCATCGGCAATAGAACATTTATCTGTCTGAATGCCTATTTTATTCATATAGTTATTAATTACTTCCAAACCCTTTGCTGTTGTACCCAATCCATATACTTCTTTGCCAAGTGTTTTTACCAAAATTTCAGCACCCAAATTATGACTTCGTTTATTAATTACCTTAATAATTTCAGATAAGTTGGGAGATTCATAATCTTTTAATGAATTTAATTCATAATATTTAATATCCTGATTCCAATCATCAATATCAAGCAAAGCACCACGAAACTTGATATTTTTTTTTGAGTAATCTCTCTTTGAATACATTTAAGAAAAATAAACTCGGCTGGTCAATTGCAACGGATTTAACCACTCTGTTAGTTTTGATTGAGTCAAAACCCAAATTCCCATAAAGTTCAATTACGTTCGTTACAGGGTCTCTGTATGCCTCTATTTCGCTACTACTGCCTTTACTTAAAGTATTTACATTATTAATTACACGTATATAACTATTTTCGGGTATAATCTTGTATTTGGTGCTTGCTCCAATTGTATCACCTTGTTCGATAATTATATCCACTCTATTATCATAATATGATAATGCACTGATTTGTGCAGAATATGGATAAATCATATCGTCCCAAGCCCAACCAGCAGCATAACTAATATTATCAAAATAATTATCATCTGCGATAATATTTCCTTTGATAGAAATAATCCCAAGTGAATCTAATTGCTCTATCCAAAAATCAAAAATTGAATAAATATCTGTTTTGAAATTATCCGATAGTGTTGGGTCTCCAAAACCTTTGATTATTATATTCCCCTTAAATTCACCATTTTCAATTACATCTCCATCTAAATATATTTTTGTAAGATACTTAAAGTCATTCCCAAGAGAATTTAGAGCAGCACCTGTTGTAATCAATTTCAAAGTAGAAGCAGGAACAAAATTTTTAGCTTCATTATATTTATAAAAATAATCACCAGTTTTTACGGATTGTACCACAACCCCAACATTCGCATTATTAAGTTCATTATTTTGCAAAATTACATTCAAATCATTTTGCAATTCTTGAATTGGAGATAAAACAATAGGAATATTTGTAGAGTCGATATTATTATGTCTCAATTCAAATAATTGAGCAGTAACATCAATACCACTTATTATAAATATACAAATTAATAAAAATATTAACTTTATTTTTGAGGGAGTTATCAAATTTTATTTCTATTGAATAAATTTTTTATAATAACTAAATTATTATGTATAGACG
>JBEICW010000409.1:0-3499 GCA_040383785.1 Ignavibacteria bacterium
CCTTAATTTTTTATTTTTATTTTAATTAAACAATTTCAATCACCCCCTACTTACATATTAAATAAGTAGCTGAAACCTAATTGAAAACTTGCTATTCTTGGGTTATGTTCGTTAGTCATTTTGATAATTGGGTTCGCTGGAATGTTTGTTAGTAATGGGTCATTTATTGCGTAATTATCCATAAATCCATTTAATGCATAAGATAACTTGCCAAATGTCATAAAACTACCATCTTCATCTGAATATATCTCGTAGTTGTAACCTATATTGATTTCTACCAAACTATTTATCTTTTCTATATCAAAATCTACTGAATTAATTTGTGTAGACATCGGCATTCCGTAGGTAAAGCCAAATGAAAATTGGCTAACCATAACAGACGGAGAAAATGATAAATAACTTACATTATGTGGGTATTTGGTGCCTAAAGTAGCATCTGAGACTATAAACTGATAATTAGAATAATTTATATCAAATACAAGGTGGTTATCTGTGTCTTCTAAGTAGTATTTGGTTGATAATCCAAAATCTGGGATTGGTGCAAAACCTAAGTCATTTTTTCTACCTTCTACCGGTGGAATTGCATTAAATCCTAACTTATAGCCCAAGTTTAAGCCAATTTTCAAATTACTTTTTGCAACTTCTTCGACATTTTCATCAGAATAATTAGGTTCGTCAACTAATATATTTGCATTTAAGTTATTGAAACTAATAATTGAAAATAAAATCACCAAAGTAAAAAATGTATTTAAAAATTTAGTATAAAATAATTTTTTTGGTTTAATACTTGGTTTAAAGTTATTCTTAATTTTCGGAATTGAATTTTGATTAGTATTAATCTGCATAATATTCAACATTTTATTAATATTTTAAATTTATTTTTATATAATACTAAAATAGTCAAATTTTGTGCCGTAATAAGTTTAATCAAATCATTAGAAAAATCTAATATAAAAAATCCAAAAATCTATTTTATATCGTCAGCTTCTACCAATACTAAGATTTTGTGAGGTATTTCGCCATTTTCAGCAAATCTAACCAAGGCACTAAGCATTTCTTTAGTTACACTTTCGCCACGTGAGGCAATTAATAAACCAAATGAAGTATAGTAATTTTCTACAAACATCATACCTGGTTTTATTAAATTTACAGGCAGTCTTTGAACTACTTTGCCACTGACTTTTTTTCTATCCATTTCGGCAATTGCCATAAATGCTTCTACTACTTTTCTATCAAAAAGTATACCTTTTTTCTGTTGAAGAAAACTCATTGCAGAACTAAACTTTTCCTTAGTGTTATTGAGATAAGACTGAGTATTTGTAATCTTATTTTCAGATTGTTCATCTCTTTCTCTTTTCGTTTTATAAACAGCATTATGATAATAATTCACTACTGAAATAATTGCTGCACCAGGGTGTATTTGATTACCCTTTAATCCATTTGGAAAACCAGAACCATCAATTTTCTCGTGATGTTGATAAATAATATCAGAAATATTATCAAATCCATGATGATTTTTCAAGATTTGTCTTCCAATTTCTGGGTGCAAAGCATATTGAGCAAATTCATTTGGACGCATTTCGTTAGGATATTTATACAAAGCAGAATCATAAAAACCTACTTTACCAATATCATGCAACAAAGCTGCTACCTTAATTTGGAACACATCCTCTCTGCCCAATCCCAATATTCGTGCTAGTTCTGCAGACTTCTCAGAAACGTATTTTGCATGACTTCCATCATAAAATCTTTCTGTAAAGCCAACTATACTTGACAATATTTGCAAGGTTTGAAAGAAATTCTCCGCCAAATCGCCACTCAAGCGGTTTACCATTCTTTCCAATTCACTTACTCTTTGATTAACATCTTCCAAGAAACACCTCAAAAACTATATCTTTTTTTGATTTTGTTACAATTTTTTTATTTGAACTTACTTAAAAACTTAAAGACTTTTTAATTCAATTTTAATTTTATAAATCTAAACTTATTTAAAACATTTTTATCATCGGCATAATAAAAATATTCTTTAAGATTACTATTTTAAATGACAAATTCTAAATAAGAAAATTTAAAATTCGTCAACTATACTTGTATAGTGCAAAATGGCGAAAATAAGGAGAATTTATGGATTTTAAAGATTATTACAAAATATTAGGTGTTACTAAAACTGCAACACAAGACGAAATCAAAAAAAATTATAGGAAATTAGCACAAAAATTCCACCCAGACAAAAACCCTGGCGATAAGGTTGCTGAAGATAAATTTAAAGAAATTAGCGAAGCCAACGAAGTATTATCAGACCCAGATAAAAGAAAAAAATACGATAATTTAGGCTCGAGTTGGAATAGTTTTTCACAAGGTGGGGGTAATAGGGACGAATTTAACTGGAATGAATGGTTCAATAAATCACAAAATACAAGTAATAATTCTGCTGGGAATAATTCAAGTAATCGCAAACAAACTGTAGGAGATTATTTTAATCAAGGCGGTGGTGTTTCTGATTTTTTTGAAAAAATCTTTGGCAATACCTACAAGCAACAATCTACTTACGGAAATAGTCATTATACAAATTCAGAGTATTCGGATAGTAAAAAAGGCACCAAAAAACAAGAATATAAAGGTGAAGATTATAAGTCTGAAATTGAAATTACCTGGCAGGAAGCTTATGATGGCTGCCTAAGAAGACTAAAAGTTAATGGGCAAACTATTGAAATCAAAATAAAGCCTGGAATAACAGATGGGCAAGAATTAAAAGTAAGTGGCAAAGGTTACCAAAGCAAAATTGGAGGCAATCCAGGGGATTTGCTGATTAAAGCAAATTTCAAAAATGATGAACAATATTCTCGCAAAGAAGATGACATTTACCAAAATATAACTGTTGATTTATATACAATTATATTGGGTGGCGAAATTAAAGTTAGCACTTTGGCTGGAACTATCAAAGTAAATATTCCAGCAGACAGTTACCTCGGAAAAGCACTAAAATTGAATAAATTAGGCTTCAAAAACTACAATAACCAAGAGCTTAGAGGCAATTTATTTATAGTAATCAATAATATCACCCTGCCCAAAGAGCTAACTCCAAGAGAAAAAGAACTCTTCACAGAACTAAGAAAAATCAGAAATGTGGTTTAAAGAGTAAGAATGTTTTTTTCAAAATTTGGCTATCAAATTAAGAGTTTGTTAGCCATTTTTTGACAAATTCTTATCAACTTTTCCAAATAAGATATGTATTCATTAGAAATAAATATAATTTCTATTATAGATAAAAAATAGAAATAAATATTTTAATAATTTTACGATAGTAAATGTTGGTAAAGTTACTTTTCTTATTGTTTCGACTAAGACAGAATCAACATGCTGTTTGCTTTTTCCTGCTCTTTATATAAATCAATATTATTAGAATAATTAATTCTAAATGGATATGTGTAAATAATTGGTTAATTTTGTATTATTATCTATCACAAATTGAAGAAAAATGGATTTAAATCAAGATATA
>JBEICW010000410.1:0-3491 GCA_040383785.1 Ignavibacteria bacterium
CAGTAATTTTACATGGTTTTAAATCAAGATTGTCTTTGAAATTAAAATAAACTAAGCTTGCATCTTCAGATTTTACAGAAGCTTTAAACTAATTTCAATTTCATCAGAACAAATATTTTTAAGGTTTAGTTTCCCATTATAAACTTGTCCTTTATCTCCACCCAAAAATCTAAAGGTAATTTCTGCCTCTTGTTTGGGATTAATATTGGAAGGATTGATACTTAATATTTGAAATTTTGTATTAATTATCAAACCTACATAACTACTCAAATCTAAATTCAAATCACCATCATTTTTGATTTTGAAAGTTAAATCTTTTATTTCGTTGTCATTAATATCAACAAAGTCAATTTTATTATTGCCACCATTAAAAGTGAAATCTAAACTTGATTTATTGCCAAATAGTTTTATTTTTTTGAGGTTATTAATTGAATTTATGGCATTTGACGTCATACTTATTTCTGCCTGTTTTATGCCAATTAATTTGGGATTAAATGAGATTATTAGTTCAGTAGAGTCATTTTGTTTAATAATTAATGGATTATTTGTTGTTATTTGAGTTTTATTCAAAATACTAAAATCTGACATATTTATTCCATCAATAGACAAATCAGTAATTACAATATTACCTCTTCCTGAATTAATCAATTTGACTTTAGTAATTAAACTATCTTCGCAAATAATTTGATTAAATGAAATTAAACTATCAAAAAGTAATGTAGGATTTATTACTTCGCCGATTACTTTATTGTTATTTGAATCTAATTCATAATAAACTTTAGAAATTGATTGATATTTACCAATTTTTAGTGGTTTAAGGATTATTAATACAGAGTCTGAACTACTTGGTGCTATTGATAAATTATTTACATTAGAAACAATTTGAAAAATATCACTATTATTAATTAACATCAAACTATCAATTTTAATAGTTCTTGAAGAAGTATTTTTTAACTTCAAATATGCTTGTTTATCATTAGAATTGTCTATAGAATTTAAATTAACTTGAGCAAAATTAATCTCTTCTAATTGAATATCTGCTTGATATCCATTGCCTATAATTTCAGCTTCTTTTTTGCCAATCGAAGTGTAGTAAACAACTTTTGCTTTTTGAATACCAACTTTTGTAGGTTTAAATTGAAATACTAATTGAGGTAAATTATTCGAATCAAATAAAATTGGAAAATTTGTGTTAACTACTTTAAAAACTTTATCAAAATCATTTTCTATTTTAATTGAATCAATTCTAATTTCTGCTTTTTTATTATAAACTAATACATCATTAAAATTCTTATCATTTATTATATTTAATTTAGTATCCTCAAAAACAACTGATTTTGTATTTAATTCAACTTTAATTATACTAAAATTTCTTGCAGATATCCCTTGTAAAAGTGGGAATTTAGTTATTGAATAAAGGTGCATTTGACTTTCTAAATTTTTACCCAAAAATCCAGATGCAACTCTACTACCATCACCTGACCACTTTGCAACTACATGTGGCCATGAATGGTCTTTAAATGTATAAATAGATTTACCGTCATTTGGGTTCCAGATATTAACCAAAGCGTCGTTACCTGTGCTTACTATATTATTTGATTTGGTATTCCAATCGATAGAACTTATGCTTGATTGATGTAAATCACTATAACTATGTATTTCCTTATTTTGTGATAAATCCCAAATTTTTACTATAAATTCTGGACTATCAGAAGAAGAGGCAATTTGAGTGTCATTACCTTTCCATGTAATTGATGTAATTGGTGCAATATGACCTTGGAATGTAGCAACTTTATTAGTCCATACTTTTGTATTGTAAATACTAACTTCTCTATCTACTCCAGCAAAAGCTAACATTTCTGAGTTATGCGAAAATTCAACAGCATTTACCTCTGCTTTTAAATTGTTAAAACTTTGAATTAATCTATAATTTGTCGTATTAAAGACCCTAACTGTAGAATCTGATAAAGCAGCAGCAATCATATTCCCATCAGAACTCCAATCAATATCATTAATCTTTGATACATTTAAAGCTATAGAATCTATTTGGCTTTGCAGAAAATAATTCCAAATTCTTATCAGTGAATCGCTGCCCGCACTTGCAAACCTTACAGCATCTGGACTCCAAACTATATTTTCTACAGGAGAATTATGTTTTTTTAAGTCTAATATTGTTTTCCCATTAATACTCGAAATTACTCTTACCGATGAATCTTGTGATGCATAAGCAATTAAGTTAGCATCTGGGCTCCAATCCAAGTCATTTACAGAGTTAGAGTAAGTATCAACATTTAATATTTTGCGACCAAAGTCATTTGAATATTGTGCAACTTTAACTAAGCATTTATCACTTTCAATATTAGGCAATAACCAATCATTTATACTTGTTTGGTTGTAATCATCTCTGATATTAGACCAAGAAAGCCCGTTATTTGTAGATAAATCAATTTTTAGATTAGCACCACTATAAGTTCCGTCCCAATTAATATAAGATGTGGAATTTGCTAAAATCTCTTCACCACCATTGGGATGTAAAACTCTTAACGAAGAGTTTGAAGGCGGGACTCCAGGATTGCCACCTATACAATAAAACTCATTGCCCAAGCATGATCCACCATATATTGTAAAAGTTGCAAAACTAAAAGTGGAATCTAAAGGTGCAAATTCAACTGTGAATTTTAAAGATTGATTTTTACTAAGAGTAAGAGGTGGCTTAGGCCCTTGCCAAGAAATTATTTTGAATAAATTATTTAATGTTTTGATTGAATCGATTGAAATTGGCGAATTTTCTGCTTTAATTTCTACAGTTCTTGTACCTGAACTCAATGGAGCAATACCATCAAATACGTAAAATTCATTTGGTAGTACTCTAAATCTTGGTAATAGTGAATCTGGATTAGTGAAATTAAATGTTGTATTTAAGCCATATTTAGGAATAGACAATTCTACTTCTCTACCAAGTAAACAGCCACCAGATTGCCAATATAATTTACATTCAGATTGGTTTTGAGCCATTTTGCGAATAATTCTATATACATCTCTTATCTCAGATTCTGTAGTGATATTATCAAAATATCTACCACCGGTTTCGGTTGATACTCTTTTTAGAACCTCTGGAATAAATATATTTACAGATACACAATAGACTACTACATTTAGCTCTTTAGCTTTTGCAATAATTTCGTCTGCATTTCCATCGCCATTACCATCAGTAAGAAAAACTATTACTCTTTTATTAAAAAGTGCATTTTTGAATAATGAAAAAGCGCCAGTTTCTTCTTCCAAAAATGCTTTGTCAAAATTAGTTCCGCCTTCTAATCTAATCGAATCTATTTTGCCAAGTAATAATTGTGTATCTTCAGAAAAGTCAGATATAATTGTACTATTATCTGCAAATGCAGTAATTGCTACCTCTTCGCCAATTGGTCTTGGAGTTTTGGTATTAACCCATTCAGACGCCGCAGTCCTTGCTATAACCAATCCATTATTAG
>JBEICW010000411.1:0-3481 GCA_040383785.1 Ignavibacteria bacterium
GACTAAAAGTTCTTTTTCTCAAAAGATAGCGATAATTGCTATATTACTAATCTCGTTCTTTGGTATGAATTTGCAAGAAGGGAAGGCTGCTTGCCCACCAGGATATACTTCAATGGGGTTTACAAAAATTGTAAATGGGTGTAGTTACAATGTCTCAGTCTGCTATAAATGCTCACCATTAGGATTGGCTCACACTGATGTTCTGCCTATAACAAATATAACGCCAGACGATCCATCTTGTGTTCAAACATGGACATTTTCACAAGTATTAGCAGCATTAATGCAAGAAGCAAGAGATAGAATATTTTTACTTGGTCTTTGTGAAATAAAACCTTGTGACGTAAATCCAAAAGCTACTATGAGTTTTGCAGCGTACGCATGTTGGAGTATAGACGCTTCTGGCACATATAATGCTTGTACAAGTGATCCTTATTGTGATGTACTTTATCAAGCTTGCAGAGATGGCAGTGTTACACCACCAGTAATAAACTGGACAGCAGTTTATAGTAGTTGGGTAGGAGGCGCCCCTAGTTGTCCTGCTCCACCATTACCACCAATAAATTGGACTACAGGTACTTGTTACTTAATAAAATCTACTTGTCCATAAAATCTACTTGTTCATAAAATATAACATTTTATAATTCAAGGGCTGATTAAACTCAGCTCTTAATTTTTAATCAGTTCTTTTAAAGGTATATAATTATGAAAAGATTGATATACATTTTCTTTATATTTTCTATAATTCAAATAACTAAAGCTGAAGAGAGTTTTAACTTAAAATCAATTTGTTTTGATTTCCACGGCTCACTTGCTTGGGATTCTACAATAATTGCTTTTGGTTCTAATGGTAGTTACTGGGAAAGCAATGATGAGTTTGAATCTTATAACACAATAAAAGTTTTCGATAAAGGAACTATCATAAAAATGATTAAACAAAGTGATAGTATAGTTGCTTTTACAAAAGATGGGCAAGTGGCAATTTCTTATGATAATGCAACAACTTGGACACAATTAGAAAATTTAGCTTTAGAGGATGGAGAGGAGTTATTATATGAATTTATCAAAATAGAAAGTAATATTTTGTGTAGGTCAAAAAAGAATTTATACATGTTGGATAAAGATTTCAAAATAATTAAAAAAAACGAAGACAGGATAACTTATATTGCGTTTAATCATTGGTATGCTGTACAAAGTAATCCAGTTTTTTACTTTAAAGAAAAAATATATACTATTGTTGATACTTGTATAATAAATATTTATGATAAAGACTTAGTATTTGAAAAGACAATTAAAATTAATGATTACATAGTCAATGATAGTTATATGATGAGTTTGTCTTTTTATCCAATATCAGAAGATTATTTTGGTTTGCAGATTGGCAATAAGTTCTTCAAGTTTGATGAAAATTTTTCAAGTAACGAAATATTAGCTAAAGAAGCATATTTAAGTTTTACGTGTGGACATTATTATAATGGTCAATATTATTATAATAGTGGTTTAAAAGAATATATATTAAATACTGAGAATAAATTTGAATTAGTGAATGAATATACTTACGATTTTATTTTTTTATTTTTAGGGTATAACTTTAGAACTAATATATATAACAATAAAATAATTATGACTGGTTCTAACAATTTTTTAGCAATTGCAGATTTATTTGAGCAAAAAAAAATAAAATTTATTTCATTGGGCTCAGGTAGAACAAAAGAAAATTTAGTTTTAACAAAAGCTAAACTAAATAATGAACTATTGACATTACGCCAAGTTGATAACAGTTATGGTTGTGATTTATTTACATTAAAAATAAATGATAATAAGTTTACTGGTGTTATAGATGCCTTAGATACCAATAATAGTAAATACTTTAGTAATGGTCAATGGGCTCGTAATCCAACATTTCAAGCATTATTTTATGACAAAGAATATGACTTATTGTATATGGGTAGTAATCCTGGAGTTGATGAAAACGCATTATTTGTAAGCAATAATCAAGGACAATCTTTTATAAGATATAATGTAAATTTTGTAGCTCGTTTTTCTGATACACGAAATTATGAAATGCAAATAAGTAGTTTTGGGGATTATTTACAGGGAGTTTATAATGTTAGTTATGCGGGTTCAGAATATTCTTGTTTAGATGTATTTACGAAAGACTTGAAAAAAAGGATTATTAATGTAGGTTTAAAAGATGAAATGTTTTTGAGGTCTGAAATTTTAGATACTAATTTATTTATAGTTTTATCTCAAAACACTAAAGAAAATAAGTTATTCTACAAATCCACCACAAACAAAGGCGAGAATTGGGAAATATATAAGGAATATCCTAATACTATAAATTTATTGGAAAGTAAGGAATTGGAACTAAATGGAAAAACGGTTTGGGCATATATTTATTATGATTTTGTAACAAGTCAGTTTAATCTTGATGTAATTAATGTTGAAGAAAGAAAAGTTTATAATGTTTTTAGTAGTCAATTAACCCAAGACCAAATAGACAGTATAGATTACATTGGCTTTGATGCAGCAAAGGAAAAATTCTATTTGACTTTTTACAGTACTTTAATGGTAAGTAGTAATATTTTTGAACAAACACCTAAATGGGAAACTTTTAATTACCCAAATAATGGTAAAGTAAATAAAAAATTCCAAATATTTGATAAAACTATTTTTGCACGTTACGAAGATGATAAAAACGAAGATAATGTTTATTGGATAAATGGAATAGAATTAGTCGGTGACCCAACAAGTGTAGAAGATAATTCAAAGATAGAAGATGTAAATTATCTTTATACTATGCCACCATATCCAAACCCAACAGTAAGCGAAGTAACAGCCAAGTTTTATTGGGATAGCAGAATAGATATAGATAACTCAGAAATCGCAGTTTATGACATCACAGGCAACAAAGTTTCTGGTAAGGAAAGTCTAACACTTGAAAAGTTAAACGAATGGAGTGGTAATATAAAATGGAATTGCGTAGGCGTCCCTTCAGGCACATACCTAATCAAAATCCAGCACGGAAATAATACCAAAACAGTAAAAGTTGTAGTGAATTAATGAAGAAAATGATAAATTGTAAATTGTAAATGATAAATGTAGAGACGTTGCACGCAACGTCTTTTTTTTTGATAAAACGATTTTTGCTCGTTACGAAGACGATAAAAACGAAGATAATGTTTATTGGATTAATGGAATAGAAATGGTCGGCGATCCAACAAGCATAGAAAACACAGAAAACCAAACAGAAGAAATAACTTACATTTACACAATGCCACCATATCCTAACCCAACTGTAAGTGAGGTTACAGCTAAGTTCTATTGGGATAGCAGAATAGATATAGATAACTCAGAAATCACAGTTTATGATATTACAGGCAATAAAGTTTCTGGAAAAGAGAGTCTAACATTAGAAAAACTAAACGAATGGAGTGGCAACATCAAATGGAATTGTGTAGGCGTTCCAAAAGGAACCTACCTA
>JBEICW010000412.1:0-3467 GCA_040383785.1 Ignavibacteria bacterium
CCGGTTAATGCTCCACCACTTATGCCTATAATATCTATTTTAGTATTAATACCTAAGTGTTTAATTAGTTCCTCTAAACATCTAGAATTATATAACCAATAATCATCTCTAAAATCTGGTATTCTCTGAGATTTCCCTAAACCAGGATAATCAAAAACAACAACATTGTAATACTTGTGGAACAGAGTTATTTCAGATTTAAACATTTTTGAAGATACACTATTTCCATGTAAAAGGAAAATATACTCTGGTAAATGTGTATTTTCATTTTGTGCTTTATCATTTGTTTTATCTTTGTTCTTTTCAAAAACATTATAATATATATCTAAATTATCAAACTTAAAATAGGACATTTTTACCTTTAAATCAATTAAGAATCACTACGAATTTCCTTTAAACTCTTCAATAAATTCTTTGAAATACTCTTTATGTTTAATCAATATTAATACATTTACCATTACAAACATAATTTTGAATGTTGTAATGTTATCTATATTTACAAATGAAAAGTTATTTATTATCATACTTGGTGTATTTATTAGCATTATTGGAGATAATAAGGAAGCAAGTATATTTGCATAATGCACATTTTTTTTGAATAATTTAGATGAAATTACCCAAACTAAACACCATAATAATCCAGCAAAAGGAGTAATCACAAAAGTTGCACCAAATGCAGTTGCAAGCCCTCTCCCACCTTTCATCTTCATAAATACATTTATTATATGACCCAAAACTACAAATACAACAGCCAAAGCGATTTTATAAGTTTGCCTATAAAAAAATGTATTAACCATAACCACTGCAATAGCACCTTTTAAAAAGTCTAATAAAAATACTGCAAAACTTAACATTTTATTGCCGGTTATATCTAATGTATTTGCTGCACCAATACTTCCTGTACCTTCCTGTCGTATATCTTTTCCAGTAGCATAATTAGTTATCAAATATCCACTCGGGAAAGTTCCAATCAAATAAGATAGCACTACTATTACCAATGTATAGACATTTTCCATTTTTACTTTATTTTATTTGTTTTGATTTAATTATTTAAGACGATAATTTGCAATTTTTAACTTTAACAAAAAAAAAATGGATATATTTCTATACCCATTTTAAATAATTATTTTAACTTAAATACTATATTAAGCAATTTACTTTGCAATAATCACAATTTCGGTTCTACGATTCAATTTTCTACCAAATTCTGTTAAATTCGATGCAATTGGTCTTCGTTTTCCATAACCTTTGGTTTTAATTCTATTTGGATTTATGCCTTTTAAAGTAAGATATTTTTTTACACTTTCAGCACGCTGCAACGACAATCTATCATTTGTCATGTCGCTTCCAATTCCGTCAGTGTGTCCTTCAATCATCACAACAACATTTGGTCTATTATTCATAAACTCATTCAATACTTCCAATTCTTGAACTACAACCGGCAGTTCTGATTTTCCAGTTGGATAAAGCATGTTTTCGATAATTAACTTTCTACCTAATTCTACAATTGGAATAGTTTTACGTGTTAATTCTTGTCTTAGCTCATTTATTACCGAAATATCTATCGAATCTGGAATTGCTGGTTTATCTGTTCTATATCTAAGTGCGTATAAGTTAGTCAATTGAGAAGAAAAGTTATTCATTATTACTGAAATTGGATAATCCATATCATATACATAACCTCTTGTTCTACCTGCAATTATTTCATAATCTCTCAATTTCTGCGGAACAATACCAAAAACTCTCATTTCATTATCATTAAGGTATTTTATCATTGATTCAGTAGTATATTTAGTTGTACCAGCGCCACCCTCACCAGCTTGGTGAAAAGGTGCATCTGTTAATAATATAACAACTTTATTTGCAGAAGGTCTATATTTTATTTGTTTTGTTGCAGTTGCTAATGCTTCAAGTGCATTTTCTTTGATATCTGCACCTCCAAAAGCCCTTACCATATTTAACCAATTCAAAAACTCCGATACATCGGCAGTTGGTTGATATACTCTATCTATACCATCTGAAAAAAGTATTAAAGAAAATGTATAATCTATCCCATTATTTTTTAAATAAGTAGATAGCGTATAAATTTTACTTTTAATAGCATCAATGTAAGGTTGCATAGATCCGGTTATATCTACTGCAAAACAAAAATCAATTGGAACTCTTTCTTTAGCAGTTAATCTCTCAACTGAAATAACTTTTCTTTCTAAACCATTTTCTAATACAAATAATTTATCTGCATACAATGTATCTAAAGGTTCTCCAGCAGTATTAAATGCTTCTACAATAACTTTTATGATTGGATAATTTGATATATCAACATTTCTCAAAGTTAGCTTAATATCTTTTATTTGAGATTCTACTTTTGCTTGTTCTAAAAAAACTTTTCGTGCTTTTGCTGAATCTTCTGGTGTTGTGATTTTTTCTTGTGAAAATACATTAAAAGTAGTTATTATATTTACAAATATAATGACTAACAATGAATATATTATGTTAAATTTGCTTTTCAAATTAGTTTTATTTTTAGTTACTGATTTTTTAAACATAAAAAAATACCCTCTGTATGAGGGTATTTTCAATTTTTCAATTAAATATTATTACAACTTCACTTTCCCCCAAAAGTAAAACCGACCTAATTTAAATATTATCAAATATATAAATTAAAGAGTAATTCTAAATACTGGAGAAATCATAAAGAAACTACCTAATTCATAAGGTCTTGCACCTCTCAAAGGTGTAGAATATTTAGCCTCTAATAACAACCAATTGCCTAATAATGGAATAAATCCTTTTGCTAATAAGTGTTGATTAGAATATTGCATTGATGCACCAAATGGGAAAACAGATTGATTTCTATATTCCATTTTAGCAAAAACCCAATCACCAAGTTCAGAATTTTTGTAAGTTCTTAGTCCTTTAACACCTTCATTAGTCAATACATCTACATAATCTGTATTGTTTCTAAACCACGCAAATTCTCTTACATCGCAATATGATACCCCTAAGTCAAATCTAAAGAAATTCTCAGGATTACCTTCGTCTAACCACCAGTTATAAAACATTGTGAATTGACCAGATGCTTGTAAAATGTGGGCTGTTCTGTTTATTTCCCATTGAGTACGTGGATCATCAGAACTATTAGGACGTAACCAATCTACTCTTCTATTTGCATTTTCAGAAGAACCAAAACTCTCAGCGTCTATAGCTTTTTCAGTCATTTTGCTTAAAGGCAATTCTACATTTAAACTTACACCTAATTCTGGTTGGAATGGCATGTGAATATCAACACCTGCTTTTAATCTTCCACCTGGGTTAGTATTTAATGTTCTTTCAGGTAACCAGCCAAATAAACTACCATCGTTATTTAAACCAGAATTAATTCTATATACACCACCTAAAAATACATTTACTAAATAAGGGATAGATGCTCTAGTTCTTGTATCTGTATTAATATATAATGGTCTGCG
>JBEICW010000413.1:0-3465 GCA_040383785.1 Ignavibacteria bacterium
ATAAACATTATTAATAATTCTTTAGAAATATTATTATTAATCAATACATTTTCAAACTTATTATTATTTATAAATCCCAAAGACTGAAAACCAGATACTCTTATGTTCTCAATGACCCAATAATCTTGTTTTGTTAAATCAGCAATGATAAAGATATAATATTTATCATAATTATTAATATTTATTACCTTAACATCGTTATTGATTTGAGAATTTAGATAAGTGTTTTGGTTATCATTCAAAAAATCATATTTGTTATTACTTTCTTTGGAGGAGATAGTAATAGTGCATTTACTATTTTTACTACTTTGACTATTATATTTTATATTCATATTTTTTTTGATAATTATTTAATATAACAAAATGAAAATTTATAGACGTATCATTAAATTTTTAATTTCCATCATACCCCCCTATTCCAAAATCTTATCAATAATTGTACAAATTCGATCTGAAGCAAGTCCGTCCCAAAAAACTGGGATTTCTCTATTTGGTTTTAGTTCTGATATATTTGAATTTAGTATATTTTCTATGTTTTCTTTTATTGGATTTATCAAAACATTACTACCAATTTCAGTTGTAATAGGTCTTTCCGTAGTTGTTCTTAAAGTAATACAAAGTTTTTTTAGGTAAGTAGTCTCTTCTTGAATGCCACCAGAATCGGTGAGTACAAACACAGAATTATTCATCACATTTACAAATTTCAGATAACTAAGAGGCTCAATTAATATAATATGTGGATTAGATAAAATGTTTAATTCTTCTAAAATGCCAAAAGTTTGCAAGTTTTTGTAAGTTCTTGGATGTAATGGCAATACAAAAGTATATTTAGAACTATATTGGTTTAAAATACCAAATAACATAGATAATTGCTCTTTATCATCCACATTAGAAGGTCTATGAAGTGTAACCAAAACATAGTCTTCAATTGTATTAATTTCTTTAGATTTATCAATTAAGTTATCTTTGATAATATCATTATATTTCAATGTGTTAGCTTTTGGCAAATGATGTACTAATGTATCAATCATTGTATTGCCAACCCAATACAAATTATCAGCATTTTTGCCTTCAGTTAGCAAGTTTTCATATCCAGACTTTTCAGTAATGAAATAATAATCACTAATCGAATCGGTAACCATACGATTTATTTCCTCTGGCATTTGCCTATCGTAACTGCGAAGCCCAGACTCAATATGTGCAACCTTAATACCCATTTTAACAGCAGTAATCGAACAAGCAAGAGTAGAATTTACATCACCTACCACTAAAACCATATCGGGCTTCAAGTCTATCAAAATCTTCTCAAATTTCAACATAATATTAGCAGTTTGTTCGGCATGCGAACCCGAGCCAACTCCAAGAAAAAAGTCTGGGTTAGGAATTTCCAAATCTTCAAAAAAAGCATCTGACATTTTCGCATCATAATGCTGACCAGTATGAACGATAAAATGTGATAAACTTGGGAAATTTTTGATTGCTCTTGCAATTGGAGCAATTTTCATAAAATTAGGTCTTGCCCCTACTACTGATAATATTTTTTTCATTAGTTGTTGATTTTAATATATTTATTTTAACTATAAGTTAAATCATTTTATTAGAATAATTTTTTTCATAATAACTCATATAATCACCATTTTTGATATTTTTAATCCAATTTTGATTATTCAAATACCATTCTATAGTTTGTTTGATTCCATTTTCAAAATTCATTTTTGGTGACCAACCCAACTCATTTTGAATTTTAGACGAATCTATTGCATAACGTTTATCATGTCCTGGTCTATCTTTCACGTAAGTTATCAATTCTTCACTTTTTCCTAAAATATTCAAAATAGTTTTCACAATTTCAATATTAGTTTTTTCATTACTTGAGCCAATATTATAAACTTGTCCTGTCTTTCCTTTTTCCAGAACATCTAATATAGCTAAATTATGGTCATTTACATAAATCCAATCTCTAACATTAAGCCCATCTCCATAAACAGGTATTTGTTTATTTTCCAAGCAGTTAGAAATAATCAATGGTATCAATTTTTCAGGAAATTGTTTAGGTCCATAATTATTTGAACATCTTGTAATCAAAACTGGTGTTCCATAAGTATGGTGATAAGCCAATGCAAACATATCCGCCGAAGTTTTTGATGCAGAATATGGGGAATTTGGGTTTAGCGGAGTTTGTTCAGTAAAAAATCCTTCTGCTCCCAAACTACCGTAAACTTCATCTGTTGAAATTTGTATAAATTTTTGAATTTTTAATTCATTTGCCAAATCCAATAAATTAAGTGTTCCTTTGACATTTGTATCTAAAAATGGGCTGCTATCAAGAATTGACCTATCTACATGAGATTCTGCTGCAAAGTTGATAATTGTATCAATTTCGTTATCTTGCAATATCTTTTTAATTATATTTTTATCTAGGATATTTGCTTTTGCAAACTTATAATTAGAATATTTCTCTTCAAGCCCTTTAAGATTTTCTAAATTGCCAGCATAAGTTAGTGCATCAATATTGACAATATTGTAATAGCGAGTTGACAAAATCAACTCAATGAAATTACTTCCAATAAATCCAGCACCACCAGTAATTAAAATATTATTTGCTTTGTATGTCATAATTAAAATTATAATAATTAAACGTATTTAATTCATTTGTAAGTAATTATCGTCAATTTGTTTACCACTCAAGAGCAAAGTTACTGCTACAGTAGATGGCAAAGAATCTGAAAATGTTTTGATATTTATATCGCCTTTAATTTCATCAGCCAAATATGGATTACCGAAGAATATATTTATTTGAGGTTTAGTTTTGTTGAATTTAGAAATAATTTCAATTAACTTCCCTGCATTTCCGATTTCATTTTGATAAGAGCGAGATTTGTAGAAAAATGAAAATATAAAAATGTCAGTATCTACTAAACCTTCCTTAAGTCCTTTCAAATCTTTATCTTCGATATTTGTATCTAAAAAGCCAAAATCAAAATCATTTTCGATAGTAGATGCCATATAATTAAAGAAGTTAGTAGCTTTTTCAATATCTTTTTCTGTTTGCACAAATGCAAATGATGCAATTCTTTGATTTTCTTTTATTGGTAATAATTCTGCATTATTGATTTGCAATTCTAAAGTATTCATTGCAGTTTTTAAACCTAATTTCTGCGAATTTGAAATTAGCTGTTCGTAATTTGATTTATTTGGCTTTATTTTACTTACATTAAATCTAAACTTTAACTCATTGAATTTACTTAATGAATTATTGATTTTAACTTTAATTTTTTCATCTAAATAAAGTTCATTAATTTTATTAATAGCTTCAGACGCAGTTTCGGGCATTAACATAATATCTACACCTGCATCTATAGCTAATTCAATTGCTTCCGAAGTAGTATAGAAATTTTTAATAGGATTCATATCTAATGCGTCTGTAATAACTATTCCTTTGAAATTCAATTTGTTAATTAAATA
>JBEICW010000414.1:0-3452 GCA_040383785.1 Ignavibacteria bacterium
AGACATAGATTATGTTAATAATTTAAAACAATATGAAAGACTAACATACTTAATAAAATAAAATATTAAATCAAAAATTATGAATTAATGATTTTATTTTTTAATTTTTAAAATATAAAATTGTAATTTTAAAAAACTTTTTTTTGAGGTAATTATGAATTTAAAAAAAATACTTATTTTGTGTGTTTACTTAGTTTTAATATCTACAAACTTGTCAGCACAAAAAAAATTAATAAAATTAGCTGAAAAGGACTTAGTTAATTTTAATGCGAAAGAAATGTTAAGTTTAAATAGAATTGGAGAAATGTCAATTTCTCCAGATGGTAAATGGATATTATATTCAATGTCAAAACCTGATATTTCAAAGAACAAGTCATACAAGAATCTTTATGTTGTTTCTATTGATGGTACTAATACAAAACAAATTACTGAAGGTACTTATTCAGACTTTAATCCTGTTTGGTCGCCTGATGGAAGTAAAATAGCATTCATTTCTACAAGAATGGGGTCACCCCAAATTTTTACAATGAATTTTCCAGATGGCAAACCACAAGGTTTGACTGCTTTCAAAGATGGTGTAGAAAATTTGAAATGGTCGCCTGATGGAAAGTATCTTTCATTTTCGTATGAAATAAAAATGATGGATAATATGAATGATAAATACCCAGAATATAAATTAGCTCAAGTATACTCTTATGACAAACTTCCAGTAAGACATTGGGACTCTTGGGAAGACAATAAAAGAAATCATATTTTTTATATGAATGCTACTGGTGGCAAAGAAAAAGATATTTTGAGTAAAGAAAATGTAGATGCTCCTTTAAAACCATTTGGTGGAGCTGAGCAATATAATTGGTCACCAGATGCAAATGAAATTACGTATACTTCTAATAAAGAAGGAAATGTAGCTACTTCAACTAATTCGGACTTGTTTATCTATAATATCGCAAGCGGCGATGTGAAAAACATCACAAAAGGTTTATTGGGTGCAGATAGAAATCCTCTTTATTCTCCTGATGGAAAATATATTGCATTTATTAGTTTGGAAAGACCTGGGTTTGAATCTGATAAGTCGAGAATTATGTTATATAATAGAACTACTGGTGAAATTAATGAGTTAACTAAAAGTTTAGACCAATGGGTAGAACAAATGATTTGGGCACCAGACTCTAAATCTATGTATTTAACTGTTTCTGACCATGGTAGAGAGCCAATTTATCAAATGAATTTAGATGGTACTTTTAAAAGATTAACTACTGGTGACTATAATGATGCATCTGGATTGGATATTACTAAAGATGGTTCAACTTTAGTATTCGGTAGAACTTCAATGACAATACCAACTGAATTTTATACTATACCTACTGCTGGTGGCGAGCCTTTTAGAATTACAGGTGTTAATGACCTTAATTTAATTAGATATAGAGATACAAAAGTAGAAGAAAGATGGATAGAATCAACAGATGGTGCAAAAGTGCAAACTTGGATAATTTATCCACCGAATTTTGACCCTGCAAAGAAATATCCTATGATTACATATTTACAAGGTGGACCTCAAGGTATGATTAGCCACTATTTTAGCTACAGATGGAATTTTTATTTGATGGCATCTCAGGGATATGTTGTAGTTGCTGCAAATAGAAGAGGTGTTCCTGGATTTGGTCAAAAATGGTGTGATGCAATTAGCAAAGATTGGGGTGGTCAAGCAATGTCAGATTATTTGGCTGTAACAGATGTAATGTCAAAAGAGCCATATGTTGATGTAAATCGAAGAGCCGCAGTAGGTGCTTCTGCTGGTGGTTATGCTGCTTTTTGGATGGCTGGAAATGCTGGAGATAGATTTTCTGCACTGATTTCTCATTGTGGGGTATTTAATTTTGAAAGTATGTATGGTAGTACTGAAGAAGTTTTTTTTCCAGATTGGGAAAATGGAGGTCCATATTGGGATGAAAAAAACAAACCTTATTACGAAAAACATTCTCCTTCATCTTATGTAAATAATTGGAAAACTCCAATAATGATAATTACTGGATTAAATGATTTTAGAGTTCCTTACACACAAAGTTTAGAAGCATATACTGCTGCTCAATTAAAAGGAATTCCATCAAAACTGTTGGCATTTCCTACAGAAAATCATTGGGTTTTAGGACTTCAGAACTCAATGATTTGGCATAATGAATTTTATGATTTTTTAGATAAATATTGCAAAAGCAAAAGATAATATTTACTAATAATAATTTAACAATAAAAACAATATATTTAAAAAGCCCAATACTTAAAGTTGGGCTTTTTCACTTTTATCTATATGTAAAAATTATAGTTTAAATGTTTTTAAGTTAACTAATATCTGTCACTTAAAAAGTGTCTAATTACTTCCAATAATTCACCAATTTGTGGTTTAGTCAATTGAGCATCAGCACCAACTGCTTTTCCTTTATGAATAATTTCAGGACTAACCAATGATGAAAATATTATAACAGGTAATTTTTGTAATAATTTATGGGTTTTAATATTTTTTACTAAAGTATAACCATCCATTTTTGGCATTTCAATATCGGTAATTACCAAATCTATATAATCATTTAATTCACCATTTCCCTGCTCTACTTTATTAACTATATTAATTAATTGGCCCAATGCTTCATCACCATCGTTGCAAACAATAATTTCAAATCCCGCTTTTATCAATCTTTCAAAAATCATTTTTCTAATAGTAGGCGAATCTTCAGCAGTTAATACCTTAGGTTTGTTTTTAAATGACCTATGACCAGTATCAATATCCATAGCACTTTTTGGGTCAATATCTGCTACAATTTTCTCAATATCAATCATTAATATATTTTTGGTGGGAAATTTTACTATGCCAATTAAACTATTATTTCCTGTAACTATATCTTGTAAATTATCAGACGTTGTAATTTGGTTCCAACCAATTCTATGAATTCTTTCCACAGCATTTACCAACATACCAACTTTAAGTTTATTAAACTCCACAATTATAATTTTTGCATTATCATTAGTATTATATTCATTATATAAATATTTTCTTAAATCTAAACAAGGTATCATCTCCTCTCTGAGATTAAAAATACCTATAATAGATGGAGGTAAATTTGGTGTAACAGTTATTTGTGGCAATCTAATTATTTCTCTAACCTTTGCAACATTTAACCCATAACTCTGAAAATCGTTATTAAAATTTTTGTTTTCTTGGATAGAAAATTCAACAATTTCTAACTCATTAGTTCCAGATTCCAACAATATTTTTGTTTTAGTTGACATATTTTTTTTGCTTAGAAATTTAAACTAAATTTAAAAAATAAAATTTATGTAAAGTTAATATAAATTTAAGAGATTTACAAATAATAAATTCAGATTAAACAAAAAAAAAATTATTTATAATCAAATTGACTTAAATAATCATTATTTTTAAAATTTAAAATAAAAAAGAC
>JBEICW010000415.1:0-3439 GCA_040383785.1 Ignavibacteria bacterium
AAAAGAATCACAAACGTATTTACCCTCTATAAAACTACCTTTAAAATCAGAATACCATTGGTAACGCTGAACCGTTTTTCCTGCGAACCTTTTACAATTATCTTTTATCGGACAATTATTTCCAAAACACATTGATATATCCATAATAAACTAATCTAATTTTCCGTGTAACACACAATTTCTTGATAACTCTATATGCTTATTTATCTCCTTGATAAAAAAGTATATTTTTCTTAAAAAACTCATAACCAATTTTTTGATTTATTTTTAATTATTTAAAAAGATAAATTTAATATTTTTCTCTTAAAACATAAATTATTTCTCTAAATAATCGGAGTTTATAAAATAAGCAACATCTTCATTGCTTTCTTCATCTAAATAATAATCTCCAACTTCAATTTCTTTTACTGTTGAAATCGTTATATAATCATCTTTTTTTCTTGTTGCTCTATATGTTTTACCAACATAATCCAAGTTAGGTTTAGATAGTGAAAAACCATTCTCAAAAGTTTTTATTATGTAATCTTCTGTAACAAAAAAATTAGAATCTAAACAATCTATTTTTATCCTAAAAGAACCGTTTTTATATTTTTTAACCTCTGCTACCATATCATTTTTTTAGCGTTCTAAATTAAAATTTATGGTTTAAAGATTCATTAAATAAACATACGAGAAAATAAACACCAAGAAGAAAAATAAAAACCACACAAGAAATAAATCTTTTTTTCTTATTTCTTTTTTACTCTCAATCTGTTTATTTACTATTTCCCAATAACGAGTTCCCTGCATACTTAAATCATATCTAAAACTATTTTTAAGGAAACATTCAAAACAATGATATTCATTATTCATTATTGTTTCAAAACAATTATTCTGTGAATATACATTTCCTTTATATCTCATCTTATCTCTATTCCCCATTAAGGAGTAATAGAATTTACCTTTTTTTAAACTCACTTTTATATATTTTTTGTATTTAATCTGTAATAAAGCAAATCCGAGTTTTTAAAAACAAGTAAGTATTTTGATGCTTTAATATGCTCATAGGAATTTTGCCATTCGCTACAAGAATCAAAATTATAAATGGGAGGAATATCAATAGGAATAAGTCTTTTTATTTCGTTATTTATCTTTATGAAATCAGCAATATTTAAACTGCTTGAATATCCATAAAATATAAAAGAAACATTTGATTTGATTAAAAACTTGCCATTAATATTTAGTTCGTTACTTATTTTAGATATAAACTCTCTTTCTTCTTGCTCCATTTTTTTTTTAAAAATTGTAATTAGGCACAAATATAATTATTTTTTAAGATAAAAAAAGGCTCTCCGAAGAAAGCCTTGTTTTTTAATGATTTGTTTATATTCTAATCACTTCAAATTTTTAATAACAACAAAAACATTTTTACTCTTCTTTTTATCTATTTTTCCATCAGATAAATAATAAAGTTTTTTACTTACAGAATCGCTTACATTTCCACCGATACCTGTTGCAACATTACCACTTATTTGAGTTATTAAATCACAATGAGATTTATAAGCATAATCAGTATTGTAATTAACTCCACTTTCTCTTGGATAACAAACTAAATCTCCAACATTAACAGTTACTTCTTCGGGTTTAAAACCTTTGATTTTTTTATTGTTTTTTTCTTTTCTATTTTTAATCGCATCACGGATGTAAACAGAATGAGATTTACTATAAGAAAAATCATCTCCTGCACCTGCTTTTTTCATTAAATAAGAAATAAATGCTGATGACCACGCTTCACTTACATAATATTTATCATTTTCAGTAACACCTGCTCCTTGTTGCCAATAATTTCTTAAATCCTGTATGGTATCTTTTGAACCCTCTTTAATTTTTTTTCCGTTTTTATTCCATTTACTATATTCTTGGTTGGCAAGACCGATTAGTTTTTTCTTGAAACTTGAATTAGGATTAAAATCATCAACCACTTCTTCTTCTTCCTTTTTTTTTGAAATAATTAAACCTCCAATGGTTAAAACGGCAAGTCCACCTAAAATCCATAAATATTTATTTTTAGAATTTATCATTTTTTATTGTTTTAATAATGAAATTAAATCTTTCGTTACCTCAATCATATTCTTAACGTATTCAATGTCTTTTTCATCGCCTTGCGTTGCATCTAACACCTCTAATAAGTTTTGTGAAGCCATTAATTTACTTTTAAGATATTCTATATCAGAACCACCCGAAACCTCTTCTTTTTCTTTTACAACAGGAACGAACTCTTTATATGCTTTTTGAATTTCTGCATCAGAACGAACTTTACCATCAAGGCTGAAATTAAATATTGTTCTTAAATGAAGTTGTTGAATATTGTAACCTCCTGCATAAATAGTTTTATTTTTTACATCTAATTTAAAACCATTATCAAATTCAAGTTTTAATTCAGAATCAAATCCTGTTTGACTATAACCTGTAATTTTTCCCCAAATTACTTTTGGATATACAAATTTTATATTTAATGGTATTTGTTTTATTAAATTACCTACATAAAGAGAGAAAATAAAATCTGCTTCTTCTTTTGCTAATTTTTTAACAACATCTTCCCAATTACCAACTAAAATAAATCCATTATTAAACAAACCTCTTGTGGAGAAAAATTTTGTTATAAAACTATCAAAAATATATTTAGTGGTTCTATATTTTTTATCATTTATTGTTTCATATTTAATACCTAAATAATCACTAAAATCAATATATAAACTATTATGATTACTATTTGAATACGTTTTTTTATTTTTAGAGAAGTCAATAAATTTATTTATTATTTCAGTTTTACTATCAATATAATCTTTTTGAATTTTATCATAATAATTTTTGAAGTAAGAAATAATATCCTGCTCGAATTTTTTTAGATTTTCTTTATTTTCAATTTCTTTTTCATAGGTTAATCCCTCAATAGAAACTTCGGCTTGTACTTTCTCTAATTTTTGAGGTAATTTTAATTTTACAGAATCTAAAATTTCTTTTAAAGTATAAATGTTTAACTGACCTTTTTTAATTAATTCAGCATAAACACCATCTTCTAATGCTTTACTTATAATTGGTTTGTTATTTGTTTTTAAATCATTACCAATATAGGCATTTAAAGTTATTTTCCTTAAATCTTCAAAATCTTCTTTTAATGATTTTTTTAATTCAGCAGGAATCGGTTTTTTAGGTTCAACTTTATTTTTTTTAACCCAATCTTCTGTTCTATATTTAATCGTATATTCATTTTGTATATTAAATATATAATCTTCTGATGTTTCTATTTCTCCGTAAGAATCATATTGTTTGTAAAAATATTGAGGGTACTTTTTAGGTAAATCAAATACTTTCTCCCAAATAGGTTTCATATATGTTTTATATTCCTCTCTTGTCATTAAATATGTTGGTTTTTCGCCCTCATATTTCAATAATGTTC
>JBEICW010000416.1:0-3433 GCA_040383785.1 Ignavibacteria bacterium
CGCATAGGATTAATGGCGATTTCAATTATGCAAATCATCAGTTTTTACGTATATATAACGAATATCCCAAAAATGAATTAGCAGCAAAATCACTCTATACAATAGGGTTTATATTTGAGAACAATCTGAAAATAGCCGATAGTGCGTTTTATTATTATTCATTATTAATCGAAAAATATCCAAACTCTATTTATGCTCAAGATGTAAAGGGAAGTTTGACATTATACGCCGCAGCGGCTGCTAATGGGGGAGTATTGCCCGATAGTTTGATAATGAAAAAAGAAACTTACAAAAAAATGGATTTATCAGAAGAAGAAAGAAAATATAAAGAACAACTAAAAATATTGGAAGCACAAAACAAAGAACAACAAATCAAAAATGATAAAGGTGGATTTGATATATTAAATCCTGCGAATGCTCTGGAGCAAGCGAAGGAATTTTTCAAAGGACAAGCCGATAAAGCATTAAATTTTGACCCAAAATCATTATTGCCAACTATGCCGAATTTGGATTCATTGAGCAAGACTTTGCCACAAAGTTTGATGCCGCAATCTAATGACTCCACTAAACAAAATTCTGGTGGACAAAATTCGGGCGGTTCTAATTCGGGAAATAATAATGGCATAGACGACAAAACAGCAGAAGAAAATAGAAAAGAAGAAGAAGCAAAAAGAAAACAAGAGCAAGAACAAAGAGAGAGCCAACAAAAAGAAAGTGAAAAATCAGACAGCACCAAAACCCCAGCAATCATAGAACCAAAACCAAAGAAGAAGTAGAGGGATGAAGAAAACATAAAAATATATTTAATTAAGGAGGTTTCTAATCATGCTTACTTTTGAAATTGTTAGTGGTAATGAACTTTATGAAAATTGCATTAATTATGAAAATAGAATTATTAAACATGTGAAACTAATTTATATTGACAATAAATAAGATTTATTTGATTTTGAAAAAAACAGCAATTAAATCGTTTTAATTTTGAAAACCACACACCAACAGACTATCTTGAAAAATTTAAGAAGATTGTTCTATTCTTACCCAATAAATACGCAATAACTGCGTCATTAGAAAATGATAAATTTGTAATTGTAATTGATTAATGATTTTAAGAAAGTTCTTTGAAAAATAAAAAAACAGGCAAAAACAGTGAAATATCGTGAAGTTTTTGGTTGAAAAAATACGAAAAAAAGTGCAAACAGTGCATAATATGCGTAATATAAATGTAGAGACGACCGGCGGGTCGTCTAAAATATTTCGATTTAGCAAGTAAATTTCTGATAAAAAGTTCTGCGACCCCACCCTAAATCCCGCCCGTGGGCAGGACTTTAAGAAATAAAAAAACAGGCAAAAACAGTGAAATATCGTGAAGTTTTTGGTTGAAAAACAGGAAAAAGAGTGCAAAATCTTATATATTGCACTTTGAACTTTTTAATTTGGCGACCTATGTGTTTAAATTCTTTTTCATTTTTTAAGATAGGTTATTGCAAATTACTTTTACAAATAATCTAAGTAATTTGTTATCTTTAGAGTTTATTATACATACTAATAAATCATAATCCAAAACAATTTATGGCACTTTTTTTGTTATCTATAAAGAATATTTGTTATAAAAAAAACTTTATTTTATTATAGGAAAATCAAATATGTTGAATAAATTGAATAAATTAATAAGTAAAATAAAAATTAGAAAAACATATAATCTGCAAGAATTTAGTTATTTAAAAATTACAATGATTTATATATTTATTAGTGTATTTTTTATTATTATTTTCTCAAATATCACTAAAATTATTGCAGATACAAAACCAATTCAAACTGTAATAATAGATAAATCATTAAATAAGAAATATATTCCAACTTATAATTCTATCAATAAATTAATAGAAAAATATGATTATAAAGTATTCGTATCATTTTTTTCATTAGAAGAATTGCGACCGTATAGTATAATTCAGTTTGATAAATTTTCAGAAAATTATAATACAAAATGGGCAGATCCTAATATATTTATTACTGAATTAACCCAAAGTGATAGAGATTCTTTGAAGTTGATAATTACAAAGTATATTTATGATAATAATGATAATTTTAATTATAATTATGTAAATAATTATAATCTACTGCAAAAAGTACAAAATTGGAACATTGCTTATGATAATATTTCTAATATAATGTTTAATTATGAGATTAGTTTGACTAACATTTTAGATCAAATATATGGAATTAGCACAACTAAAGTTGTATTAGAAAAGTATGCACGTTTAGGTGAATTAAAATCTGACGTTTTATCTGAAAATGATAAAAATGAGGCATTTCACGCAGCACTTAATCGCATAGCAAGTCTAAGCCAAAAGGAACAATTAAGAGTCTTTTCGGAATTATATCAAAATTTACATTTGATAAGTACTAACTAAATATTAATATGTTTAAAAAATATCAATTTAATTTTTAAGATTAAATAAAATATTTCTAAACTTTTCTTAATTTGCATTTATAAAATAGACAAAAACTAAAATTAATTTTATGAATTTAATTTTTTTAGGACCTCCAGGAGCAGGAAAAGGGACTCAAGCACAAAGAATTTGTTGGGAATATAGCATATCTCAGTTATCTACAGGTGATTTGTTGCGTTCTCATATTTCCAAAGGTACAGAATTAGGAAAGGAAGCAGATAAATTTATACATGGCGGTAATTTAGTACCTGATGAATTGATTATAGGCATTATTAGAGAAGAATTATTATTGCCACAATACGAAAATGGATATTTATTAGATGGTTTCCCAAGAACTGTTCCCCAAGCTATTGCTTTAGATGCTTTATTGGCTGCATTAAACCAAAAATTAGATATGGTATTGGCACTTCAAGTGCCTGATGAAATTATCATAGAAAGATTGACAGCACGCAGAACTTGCCCAACTTGTGGTAAAGTTTACCATTTGGTGTTTAATCCACCGCTACTAGAAGGGAAATGCGATTTAGATGGTGCTGAGTTATTCTTGCGCAAAGATGATAATGAGCAAACGGTTATTAAAAGACTTGGTATCTACAAAGAGCAAACTATTCCAATTATTGATTATTATGCCAAACAAAATTTAATTCATACCATAAATGGTGTTGGAAGATTAGAAGATATTTACAAAAATATCAAAACATTACTAAAACCATTCAAAAAAGATTATTGATTTTTGATTAGTGGTTTAATATTAGTTACTTTAAAAAAAGTAAAAGCCTAAAAATTAAATGTTTTAGGCTTTTTTTCAATCAATTATACATTTTTTAAATTATAACCCAAAACACCTAACTAATCATAAATCTTGAAATAAATTCTTTTACTATTGGGTCATTTGTTGCTTTTAGTTCTTCTGCACTTCCTTCAAATAAAACTTTACCATTGTCTAACATCGCAACTTCATCTGCAATTCTAAATACCGA
>JBEICW010000417.1:0-3431 GCA_040383785.1 Ignavibacteria bacterium
CACCTCCTGCTTCAAAAGGCGATAACACACCACCTGCACAAAAATCAAATAATGAGCCTAAAAGATTCGGTAATTTAGTAATGGAGAAGAAAATTTTAAGTATTCTTAATTCTAATGGTGGTAGGATTGATTCAAAAACACTAACAAGTATTATTTTAAAAGAGCCAAATTATCCTACGCAAGTAGTTCACAATATCGTTCTTAAAAAAGTATTTTTATCATCTTCATACAAACTTGCTTAATTAGATATAGATATGAGTGGAAAAGATGAGTTAGTAATGTTTCTCCAACAACTCCACAAAGTTATCTCAAAAGTAGGTATGGAAAAAGTATTATCAAGAATTACAGATATAACGCTTGATGATAAAAACGGTTTCGAGCGTGAAATATGTGAAAGTATAATTACAATTTGTGCTAATTATTACTTGGTAGAAAAGAATGATATTTTAGTATCGAAAAAAAGAGGAAATGTAAGCGAAGCACGTAAAATGTGTTTCGCTTTAATGAAAAGTAATTTAAAAATATCTGATAGTTCTATCGGAGATTACGTTGGAGGAAGAAGTAAGCAGTATGTTCACAACGAATTAAGAACAATCGTATTGGACAAGGGAAAACTTAAAACTAAATACGAAAGCCAATTTTATGAGGATTTTTTAAAATTGCAAAATCAGTTATTAGTAGTAAGAAACTCTTATCAAAAAAAACAGGCAAATGAAATTTAATTTTTTCACAAAAAAAGGCAGACCTACTTTAATTGAAAAAGAAGTTTGTAAAAAGATTGCTAATCTGATAAAAGATGAAGTTATTACTGAATCTCAAATTGAAGATTATGTAAGTCAAAACGGTATGGCAAGTAACTTTGAAGAATTAGAAATTCTACACGCTTATTTGACAGGGGAAGTTCCATTAGATGATTATTCAAATTCTTCTTTGTATAACGATGAAGTTCCTGTGGATAATAATAATGGGAACTATACTGAAAATATTGAGGATGATAACGATGAGTTTGAAGAACAAATTAAACCAAAAAATAATGACCAATTAAAAAATCAAGAAACGATGAGTGATAACGGATTTAACCCATTTGAACAACCTGTAATTGAGCGTGATTACACCAAAGGTATTGTTGATAATGTCGATGAAACTTTGTATGAAGATGCTAAAGTAGTAGAAGATTTTGATTCAAATACAGGTTCGGAAGATTTCGAGAGTTACGAAGAAGATGATATTCCACAAGCAGAATTTAACAACAATCCCGAAGAGGATTATATGGATGAATCTGATATGGGTGGAGATACAGGAGGTTCTTCTAAACTTGCAGAGGGTAATTTACAAGATTTATCTCCTGCACAAAAACGTAAATCAGCAGAAAAAACGGCTGATGCAATGTTAGGATTGTATTGTAAGTTTGTTCCTGCACCATTTAAGCAATGGGCATCTTTCAAAGAAAGAAAAATAAACGAACTTTCATTAAAAAAAGAGATTGATTTAGAAATGGAATTAGATGGAGAATTAACCATCAAAGATTACATTGATAATCATAACAAACAAGTAGAAGCAATATTTGAAGTTACCGAAGAACAAAAAAATGAAATTCGTGAACCTTTAATTGATGTTTTATTAGAGCAAGAATTAGCATTAACACCTACGCAAAGATTACTTATGGCAGTTGGAGGGCATTTAACTACATTAGGTATTTCTGCATTTCAATTGGCTCAAAACAATAAAATGGCATTGGAAACATTTAAACAATTCCAAAGCGATAAAATTATGAGTTCTCAACCATACCAACAGGCTCAACCACAAGGACAACCATATCAACAAGCAAGACCACAAGGTCAACCATATCAACAAGCACAAACTCAATCAACACCACCACCAACATCAAGTGGAGGTAGTTATGATGAAATGACTGCTTTTGATACAAAAATGGCGAATGAGATAATGGATATAATTGATGCTGAACACGACCCGAATGTGAGTGTTGAAAATACGATGGAGGATTAATAAATAAACGAGATGGCAGAAAGCGAAAGAGAACCGTTACTGATGTGTGTTACAGGCAGGAAAGGAGTGGGGAAAACTTACACCACTACTAAAATGCTATATGACTACATTAAACCTAATCCAAGAACAAGGAAGAAAGGTAGAAAGGTACTTATCTATGATGTCAATATGGAATATACTCAATTTAAAACTATCGGTGTCAAAGATATTAAGAGGTTTGCTCAATCGGAAAAACCACAAGTTCGTAGAGTTTTACCAATTGATGAACACGGTAACGTGCTTAAAATTGATGAAATGGTAGATATATTGAATATTATTCTTCAAGATTTTAGAGGTGGGTTACTTTTATTGGAAGATATTAATAGATATATGCTTCAAGCGAAAACGCAGGATATTATTGGTGTTATTACAACTTGTAGGCATAGAGATTTAGATATTGTTTGCCATTATCAATCCTTGTCTGCATTAGACCCTCGTATGTGGCAAAACTCAAATTTTATTAGGTTTCATTCTCAAATGGATGATATTGAAAGATATAAACAAAGAATACCAAACTTTCAAATGTTTAAAATCGCTCAATACCTTGTTGAGTATCAATATTACAAAAAGAAAAACCCAAGATTTTATTGTTTTGTAGCAAATGATGATAACTTTATTACAGGAGCATTTTCTCCTGCTGATTTTAAATTTGCTTGTATTGAATGGTTAAAAAACAATGACAGAAGAGCAATACGAGAAACTAAAGTTAGATTTGGTAAAGGAGCAGATGCAGAAGCGAAAGCAATAAATTTCCTTTGCGATGAGTTGAGAGGTAAATATTTCAGAGGAACGCTAAAATAATTAAAAATGAAAAAAGAATATAAAATTTTATTCAAATTTGCTACACGTTCAAGAGCAGAAAAATTCTTTGAGGGTTTAGATAATATTTTTGAAAAGGTAGCAGATAAAAAAAACTTTTGCATATTGGTTTCAGCCGATGCAGATGATGTTGTAATGAATAATAAAGAAACGATAGAAAGACTTAAAAGTTATTTGGTTCGTTTTCCCGAAAACTTAATCATTAAATTTGGTTCAAGTCAAAACAAAATTGATGCAATAAATCGTGATGTAAACGAAATAAAAGATAGATTTAATTTTGATATTCTTATCAATTTTTCTGATGATATGAGATTTGTTGTTAATGGTTTTGATAATATCATTCGTGATAAATTCCATAGTATTTTTCCCGATACAAACGGAAATATTTACTTTAACGATGGTTTTGTTGGAGATGCTATTAGTACAATGAGTATAATTGGAAGAATGTATTACGATAGATTTAATTACATATACCATCCAAGTTATAAATCCCTTTGGTGTGATAATGAATATACAGATGTCGCTAAAAGAGAAAATAAAATTCAATACTATGATGAAGTATTGTA
>JBEICW010000418.1:0-3424 GCA_040383785.1 Ignavibacteria bacterium
ACAAATCTTTTGCATTGTGGTTATTGATAGCAGCCAATGTTTGACTACCAAAAATACCATCGGCAGTAATGCCACACACTTGTTGAACATACTTCGTTATTGTACCTCTACCTTGATTGATAGCACCATCAACGATGTATTCAGCCAGAGATTGATTTTGGATTTCATCTGCTCTAAATTTATCCCAATACAATTTTTTGTACATTAGTTTGGCAGTATCTTTTGTAAGAGCTTTTACATCAACACAAGTTTTGCTTGTATCTTTTGTAAATTCTTTTACATCGTCAAGTATTAATCCAAAATGCGTACATCCACCTGTATCAGTTGGGTCGTTTTCGTAGTATTCCCCTTCACTTTTCATAATGTGTGGGAAAAATGGTTCAAAGTTTGCCATATTATTCAGATTTTGGTTGTTCGTCTTTTTTCTTTAACATTGGTGTAATTGCTTCGACTGTTGATAAACCCAAGCAACCGAATACCAATGCAGCAACCGAATATACTAATGATTCTGCTGGTGCTACATGATTTTCAGAATGAGAGTTGCTATACATAGTCCAATACAGGAAACCTGCACCTACAATGCCAACTAATCTTTTACTTGACTGGTCAGTTCCACTTGAGAAGAAACCAGAAATCCATGATAAGAATTTTTTCATTTGTTTGTGTTTTGTTTGTTAATTATCTTTTTTTGCACTTTTAGTTCCAAAATAATACGAAAAAATTAAAAGAACCAATGTTTTTATTAAATCAAATAGTTGATTATTTTGTTCATCTGGTAATAATTTTATTTTAAATGCAATTACTTTATCAACAATGAATAATGCAACCAACGAAGTAAAAATCATAATAACAAACCTAACTAATACTTCTTGCGTTTCCTTTGCGAATAACTTATTTACATAGTATATAGAGCCAATAATGAATCCAAGACCCATACATATACCTAAAATCATTACCCACAAGTTCGGATTGCTAAACATTACCAGATTTGAGTTAAAATGAATAATAGTGTCCACAAGAGCTTATCAGCATACCAACCAGCACTTCCACTATTGTGTCTATCTTTTTCGTGTCGCATTTTGTAAAGCCGTCTTCTTGAATCTGCATATTCTTTACCCTTTTGACGCAAAAAAGTAGGATAGTCGCCATAACCTACTGCTCCTACTGACGCAACTTTTTTATCCTTTTTGAATACATCAATTTTTTTTCCTTTAACACTACTTGGCTTTACTGTTACGCCAAGTTGTTTTGCCTTTTGTTTAGTATATGATGTTATTCTGTACGGCATTATTTTCTATCTTTAAAAAAATTGACTGCACCCCAAGTCAATATAAAAGCACCGATACCCATTAGTATCAATCCTTTGTTTGTTTTTCTTGGTTTTGAATTTGCAACTTTTTCAAATTCGTCTGGTTCAGCTTCTTCTGTCTCTTTTGGTTCTTCAACAAAATTTTTCGCATCTACTTGAACTGATTTTTTCAAATCGTCAAGTTTTTTATTCAAAGATGACTCTGGATTGTATGTTGAAGACTTCTTTTGTGTTTGAATATTTTTAATTTCATTATTTGTTTCTTGCAAGGAAATTTCATTCAAGACTTTTTCGTCAACAATAACTTCTGGCTTTTGCTCTTGCTCTTCAGACTGTTTCTTTTGTTTCTTTTCTTGCATCATTCTATCAAACGATTCTTTCTTTTTTTGATACTTTTCTACGTCAAATGCTTTTAGCTTTTTGACTAAATAGTTATCAATTTCGGTAGCACTTTCTTTTCCAATATTGATTTTCTCTTGTTCTTTTTCACTTATTTCCAAATCTTTGAAATGCTCCAGACTTGAGTTTAATAATTCAAGTTCTTTAATTTTCTGTTGCAATCCTTTTGGTAAATCTTCTGTCTTTAAATTTTTCTCATTCATTACATTTTGGTAATTCATACTTTCTCTTTTTTTGTTTTTTATTTATATCTCGTATTTCGCTTTTAGAAATTATTTTTTAGATTCTGGTTGATTTTTTGGTGGCATTGAATTACCAATTTGTTGTCCTAATAGCAATCCTCCTACACCAATTAAAGAAGATAATAGAATTGCTTTAGGTATAGATGCACCTTTCTTACCAAAATAATAAGATGCTGCCGCTAAAGACAAAGCACCATACCATAAACCATAATTATTGATTTTTACTCCTGTAAACATAATTTATTTACTTTAATGCTTGTATTGGCTCAATTAAGTTAAATACTTCTTCTGGATTTGGATACTCCAATAGTCTATCAATAGTTCCTTTTGGTACTCTTGTTTCAACTGTTGCTTTGATTAATTTAGTTTTATATTCGTCTGGAATATCTGTTGACTCCATAATTAATTCACTAACAATATCTCCAACTGTTGTATCTCCAACTTTCTTTTCAACAACATCTTTATCAAATTCGTATGTTGTTACGGTTTCAACCAAACCTTTACCATAACTTCTTAATAATGCCGCCTTTTCTGGAGTTACTTTAATATACTTATCTTGTACCATATAAAGTATCTCTTCGTCTCCGTCAGCAAGATTAAAGTTTTCTGGTTTTCTATTTTTTAATTCGTAAAGTTCGATGTATTTTTCTTTACCAACATCTTTAAGTTTTGCTGCCAATACTTCTTTTTCAGTTTGAAGCATTTTAATCTTCTGATTAATTCTATCGTATTCAGCTATATCACCCTCGATGCCGTCAACTCTTACCTCTGGCTTATCTTTTGATTTAGATTTTGTTGCCTTTGGCTCTTCTTCCGCCATTTTGAACAAACTTTTTTTAGGCTTTGCTTCTTCTTTTACTATAATAGCAACATCTTCTACATCATTATCCATATAAAATTCTGCAATACCTTCGTCTGCTTCTGATTGATTAGCAAAAGATTTAGTAACTACTTTACCATTAGCAAGTGTAAATTTTACTTCAACACCAGCTTCGGCTACGCCACCACCTTTAGCAAACATAACTCCAATAACGCCGTCAGCTACAAATTGAGAAACAAGTTCATTTTGGTCATTTTTATTTAATTGAAACCAATCGTTACCAACTAAACTTTGTGCTTGTTGTTCTAATGATACGATACCACCGTCAGCCATTCTACCTCCCCAGCAATATCTACTCTGGTATCTTGGGTTTTTAGGACGATTTTTTCTTTTGTATTTTAATTCGTGTGGTTCGTTTGAACGATAAGCTCTATCACGCATAGTTGCTGATTTTGGTCTTTTTGCTGCAAAAAATCCACCAGAAGCCATCATTCCACCATCTTCTTTTTTTGGTAATTGTATATTATATTTTGTTGGGGTTTTTACAAAAAACTCGTATTCTTTTAATACTTGCCCCCCAAGTTTTTCTCCTTTCTCGTTATAAACCCACCCTCTTTCTTCACACCATTCTATTATTTCTTTTTTCGTATAACC
>JBEICW010000419.1:0-3420 GCA_040383785.1 Ignavibacteria bacterium
AAAATAAAAATATAAAAATAGACGGAACTTAGTCCGCCTATCTTTATCGTCAAATTAGTAATATTCTTAAATCTGTTTTTTAAATTGAAGGATAATAATCAAAATATAATTTAATACCAGACAAATATTAGTCAAATATTAGTCAACAATAGTTGCCACGCCATCTGCAATTTCTTGTTCTACTTTTTTGTATTTTTGTTCTTTGATACTTCCGTCGGCATATCTAACCTTCACAATATCATTTCTACCATATTTTACTTCTTCTCTTTTGAAAGTTCTATTTTCAGAAGTTGAATCAACAGCTTGATTTCGTGGTGGATTTATATTTCCAGAATTACCAACAACATAAGATGGTGTTATATCAGAATGTTCAAATTTCAAATTTTTTGTTACATTAGTATTTTTCGCATTAGGAATTACCGGCTTTGGTTTTTCAACCTCAGATTGTTGATTCATCAATTGAGGGAAATATCTAAATGCAAAATTTACAGATTCTTTGTTAATAGTTCTTATTAAATTTACGAAAGCATTAAAAGCTTCTTGTTTGTATTCTAATAATGGGTCTTTTTGGGCATAAGAACGTAAATGAATACCTTCTTTAAGCTCATCCATAACTCTAAGATGTTCTCTCCATTGGTCATCAATAGTTTGCAATACAGCAACTTTTTCCAAATATTTGATTAATTCAGTACCCACCATTTCTTCTTTTCTTTCATAGAATTTACCGGCAGTATCTTCAATTAATTTTACGAAATCATCTTTTTTAATTGCATCAAACTCATTTTCTGTTAGTTTTAAATCACAAAGTAAAACTGTTCTCGTAAGATTTTTAACCGACTCAACATCTTTATCTGGGTGAAATTCGTCAAACCAATCAGAAGCTAATTCTTCGATATACTCAAACAATAGCCCTTTCATTCTTTCGCCTTTTAGTGCTTGTCTTCTACGAGTATAAATTACTTCTCTTTGTTGGTTCATTACGTCATCATAATCAAGTAATCTTTTTCTGATTGAGAAGTTATTTTCTTCAACTTTCTTTTGAGCACTTTCTACAGATTTTGTAATCAAACTATGCTCAATTGCCTCACCTTCAGGGATATTTAATTTATCCATTACATTCGCAATTCTATCACCACCGCCACCAAATAATCTAATTAGATTATCTTCCAATGAAATATAGAATTTACTACTACCTGGGTCACCTTGACGACCTGAACGACCTCTAAGCTGTCTATCTATCCTACGTGAATCGTGTCTTTCAGAACCGATAATAGCTAATCCACCTGCTTTACGTACTTCTTCATCAATTTTGATATCCGTACCACGACCTGCCATATTTGTAGCAATTGTTAAAGCACCTTTTTTACCAGCATTAGAAACAATTTCTGCCTCACGTGCGTGATTTTTTGCATTTAAAACATTATGCTTAATATTTGCTCTTTGGAACATTTTACTAAGTATTTCAGATACTTCTACACTTGCAGTACCAACTAATACAGCTCTATTTTCTGCTAATAAGTCCCTAACATCATTTACAATTGCATTATATTTTTCACGCTTAGTTTTGTAAATTACATCATTTAGATCTTTACGAGCCATTGGGCGATTTGTTGGAATTGAAACTACTTCTAAACTATAAATTTTCTCAAATTCAGCAGCTTCAGTAGCAGCAGTACCAGTCATACCAGCTAATTTATTATACATTCTAAAATAATTTTGCAATGTAATTGTAGCCAAAGTTTGAGTATCTCTTTCAACTTTTACATTTTCTTTAGCTTCAATAGCTTGGTGTAATCCATCAGAATATCTTCTACCATCTAATATACGACCAGTATGCTCATCAACAATCATAACCTTTTGTTCTTGAATTACATATTCTTGGTCTTTATCATATAATGTATATGCTCTTAGTAATTGAGAAGCAGTATGAATTCTATCATTACGTTCAGCATAAATAAAATTTACACCATCAATTTGTTTTTGTTTTTCTTCTGGAGTTAAATCTTTATTACCTTCGATTGCACTTAATTCAGCAGCAATATCCGGAATTAAGAACATATCTGGATCTTCTTGGTCATTACAAAGTAATTCTCTACCTTTTTCGCTAATATCAATCTGATGATTTTTTTCATCAACAGTAAAATATAATAATTCATCTATTTCGTGCATATTTCTACCTTGTTCTCTAAGGTAGAAAAGTTCAGTACTATGTTTTAATCTTTGCACTTCTGGTTCTTGTAAATATTTAAGAAGCCTTTTGTGCTTAGGCATACCTCTAAAAGCAGTAAAAATTAATTTACCAGCTTCTTCTTTATCTTCTTTACTATTAGAAGCATATTTAGTGGCAAAATCATTAACAACTTGATTTACATATTTTGTCTGAATTTCCACTAATCTTTTAATTCTCGGATTCATTTCTTCAAATCTTTGGTCAACTTTGGCTACAGCACCAGAGATAATCAATGGAGTTCTTGCTTCATCAATCAATACTGAATCGACCTCGTCAACCATAGCAAACCAATGACCTCTTTGAACCATTTGTTCGCTATCTGTAACCATATTATCTCTAAGGTAATCAAAACCGAACTCGTTATTAGTACCATAAGTAATATCAGCTTTGTAAATCTCTGCCCTTTCATCTGGCTCTTGGTTCGCTTGGATTGCACCAACAGTAATTCCCAAAAAGTCAAAAACGGGCTTCATCCAATCGCAGTCCCTTTTGGCAAGGTAATCATTTACCGTTACTAAGTGAACACCTTTTTGAGGTAAAGCATTTAGATACATTGGTAAAATTGCAGATAAAGTCTTACCTTCACCTGTTTGCATTTCTGCGATTTTACCTTGATGCAAAGATATACCACCAATCAACTGAACATCATAAGGCACCATTGCCCAAACTGATGTATTACCTGCGTATTCGTAAGTATGTTTTTTGTCTGTTAATCTTTTAGCAACTGCTTTTACTGTCGCAAATGCTTGTGGAAGAATTTCATCTAAAACTTCTTCAGTAGCAGTAAATATTTCATCTTCTAACTGTTTAATTCTATCATGAAGTGCCATTAACTCATCTGGAGTTACACTCTCATTTTTTAATTTATCTTCAATTTCAATTTTTTCATTTTCAAGTTCTGAGGTTTTTGATTTAATTAAATCCCTAAACTCATTTGTTTTGTTTGCCAATTGTTCATCGGACAAACTTTGGTAAACTTCGTAATATTCGTTAATTTCGTTAACAATAGGTGAAAGCACTTTAACATCTCTTTCAGATTTAGACCCACCAAAAATTTTAGAAATAAAATTAAACATATAATATTTATAATAGTTAAAAATAAAAAAAATCTTGAATTTAACAAATCCAAGATTTTAGACGATAATTAGTTAATATAGTTTTAATTAGTAAGAAAAAATAATTAAAATATA